>JAKQBQ010000011.1 GCA_029574055.1 Methanobacteriota archaeon | reverse complement strand
CCTGTGCCCCCTGACGAAATGGCTCCACAGCTATATCGGCATGATACCGCTGTCGCTTACGGCTGCGCAAGGCGAGGATAAGGACAGCATGTTCGCTCTGAAGGACTATCTGAGCAAATACAGGATGGAAGGAGCACTCATCAAACCCTTAGGGTATGAGAAGGTAGATGTAGTGTTGGCGGACGGCAATACTTCGGGCATCATGGAAGCGATGGGGGAGTGCGCCATAGGGGTGGATCTATCTGCGCCTACTACGAAGGATGCCTCGTTCCTCCCTCGCCCCGTGATGGGCGTGAAAGGTTCCTTGTACATACTGGACGAGATATTCGGCAGGCTATGATGCATAAGGGCATACGTGCTCAATAAAAGAAAGAGGGTGCGTGAGCACCTGTTTTTCAAGAGTTGATCTGTTCCCAGAACAGATCGAGATATTCCATGTAGTCGCTGCCCATGTAGTGCTCCAACTCGAAATCCAGCTGGTCTTCGTACATGAACATCGCGGTTAATGCAACCGCGTTCACGAATCCCTGCGAGGTCGCCGAGAAGGCAGAATAAGAAGAACCGAATGTGCCGTAGATCCTGTCATTCTCAGCAGCGGAGATGCTCTTAGCCACAGGATCGGTCTTTATTGCATTCAATACAGAGGCGGACACCGGATAGGAATCAATGATCACATCCGGATCTGCGCTGACGAGAGCCTCTGTGGTAACGGCCGCATACAATTCGTCAAGGTCGCTGAATGCGTTGGTCCCTCCCAGCATTTCCATCAACGGGGTTCCCATGAGGTATTCGTTTCCGCAGGCGAATGAGCCGTATTCATGTCCGTATCCTATATACATTGCCACGCTCGGCGGTTCGACTTCAAGGGATTCCGTCCAATCGACGATCTTCCCTATGGCAGACTTCATTTTGTCAACAAGCGCTTTGGCCTCGGATTCCTTCCCGATGGCTTTGCCTACCAATTCGATGTTGAGATAAATGCTGTCCAAAGAATCCTCATGATAGAGCACTACGACAGCGACTCCCATGGCCTCCAGCTGTGATATCGTCGAATCGTTGTTGAAGTACCCTCCCATTATGACCATGTCGGGTTCAGCAGACAGTATGGCTTCTGCGGAGATGGTGTACATGCCTCCGAAGTTGACGATCGTGCCGTTCTCTATCCCATCTAATACAGACTTGGGATACCCATCGTCGGAGACTCCCAGGATGGATTCATCTACGTCGAATCTGTCGTCATCGGTGACGCCCACGAGTTTGGAGTACCCCCCCAATCCGCAAACTATCTCTGTCACTATCGCAGAAGTTGTCGCGATCCTGTCTGAGGATTCGATATTGACGATCCTCCCGGTCCCATCAGTTATGCCGATCCTTTCATTATCTTTAGACAGCACCACAAAGGCTGCGGCAGCTACAATGATAATAACGATTATCACAGCTGCGATAGCGGCTGTCTTTTTCCGATTGTTTTCCATTATTAACACCTGGATGTATCTTCCAACCAATATACATCTTTGTGATATTTATAGTAATCCTATTCATGATCCTGTTTTGAACCGAGTGGGAAAAAAGCCGTTCCCTAATAAAGTATTTAAAATAGCTTCTGTTATGGGAAAACAGCATCTCTGTTATGCTTACAGATGCATTTTGTTGCATTTCATTACAGCGAAGGGACAAAAAATGAGCAACGAGGATATATTCAATACAGGGGCAACAGCCATCAGAACGCTTGAGAGGTCTCCGGAAGGGAACGAGGAGATCCTAAAGACAGGTACGACAACCATTGGAATGAAGATAAAGGACGGCGTGATCCTGGCATCGGACCAGAGGGCGACCATGAGCAATTACATCGCCCACAGCAATGTCCAGAAAGTGTATCCCCTTTCCGAGAATCTCGGGATGACCATCGCGGGCGTTGTCGGCGACGCCCTGCTTGTGGTCAGGTACATACAGAGCGAAGTGGCCATTTACTCCATGAAAAGAGGATCCCCCATGTCCGTGAAGGCTGCCGCCGTGCTCGTCGGCAACGTCATGCGCAACGGGTTCTACCTCGGACTGATCGTCGGAGGGTACGACACCACCGGCGGCCACATCTTCAGCGTAGATGCCGCAGGCGGGTACATCGAGGATGACTTCACCGCCATCGGTTCCGGCTCCACCATCGCCATGGGATCCCTGGAAGGTTCCTACAAGAAGAACATGACAAAGAAGGAAGCCATAGATGCCGCGATCACGGCACTCAACTCCTCGAGGAGAAGGGACAGCGCATCCGGGGACGGCATGCTGATATCCTACATCGGCCCGAAGGGCTATGAAGAGATACCGCAGGACCAGATCAAGGCCAGATGCGGGGAGCTCGGATTCAATTATCCCAACTGATCGCTTTCACTAAACACCTTCCAACATTATTGCATTACAAGCAGGATTTCATATGAACCCCGATAAAGTGTTTGAGAACCTTAGGGAAGAAGTAAAGAGGCTGACGCCGAAGGATATGAACGTGTCAGCGATAGAGTTCGAGGGCTCCGTCATCATCATCTACACGAAGGAGTACGACAAGTTCTCCGGGAACGATGAGATACCGAGGACCCTGGCTCAGAACCTAAGAAGAAGAGTTGACATCAGACCGGACCCATCCACCCTGGACGATGCCAACAAAGTGAGAGAGAAGATACTGTCCATGATACCGGAGTCCGCTGAGGTATTCGATATCAATTTCATCGAGGAGACGGGAGAGGCCATCATCGAGGCGATAAACCCCAACGAGGTATTGGGCAAAGAAGGCCAGCTGCTCTCGGACATAAAGAAGGAGTCGGGATGGAACGTGAAGGTCATCAGGGCCCCTCCCATACCATCGAAAACGGTCTCCGACGTAAGAGGATACATACGGACCTACCACGACGACAGGCACAAAATGCTGAAATACGTCGCGAGAAGGCTCGTCAGGCCGATGATGGAGGGGGAGCAGTGGGTCAGGATGACCACCATGGGCGGGTTCAGGCAGGTGGGGAGGTCCGCAACGCTGCTCACCACAAGAGAGAGCAAGGTGCTGATCGACTGCGGGCTCGACCCAAGCAGCGACGCCACCCCATATTTCGCTATACCCGAGGTGCAGCCGCTCAGCGATATTGACGCAGTGGTGATAACCCATGCGCACCTCGATCACTGCGGCACGCTCCCGGCGCTTTTCAAATACGGCTATGAAGGGCCGGTGTACTGCACCCCGCCCACGAGGGACCTCATGGCCCTTCTGCAGCTGGACAACATCAAACTGGGATTCGGCGAGGCTAAGAAGCAGCAGTACGAGGCGCAGCATGTCCGTAAGGAGATACTGCACACCATCACAATAAAATACAACGAGACCACGGACATCTCTCCCGATATCAGATTGACGTTCCACAACGCCGGGCACATCCTCGGGTCTGCGATAGCGCACTTCCATATCGGGGATGGTCTGCATAACGTAGCTTTCTCCGGGGACACGAAGTTCGAGAAGACCTGGCTCTTCAACCCCGCCAACAACAGGTTCCCGAGGCTGGAGACCCTTGTGATAGAGTCCACATACGGAGGGCACAACGATATGCAGCCCTCAAGGGTCGACGCGTCCGAGGAGATAAAGGAGATCCTTGTGCACGCGGCGGAGCTTGGAGGTAAAGTTTTGGTGCCTGTGTTCGCCGTCGGAAGGTCCCAGGAGGTCATGCTGGTCATAGAGGAGCTTATGCGCACGGGCAAGATACCCACAATGCCCGTCTATCTTGACGGGATGATATGGGAAGCGACCGCGATCCATACCGCATACCCCGAATATCTCAACAGCCAGCTCAGGACCCAGATATTCCAGCAGAACGAGAACCCATTCCTGTCTCCGATCTTCAGAAGAGTGGAGACCTCCGATATGAGGGAAGAGATATGCCACTCCCCGGATTCCTGCATAGTCTTGGCGACCAGCGGAATGATGTCCGGCGGCCCCGTGATGGAATATTTCAGAGAATGGGCGGACGACCCCAAGAACACGCTGGTGTTCGTCGGATATCAATCGGAAGGGAGCATGGGCCGCACCATTCAAAGGGGGCGCCAGGACATAACGCTCAACCACAAGGGAAAATCCATTCCCCTGAACATACTGATGAACCGTGTGACCGTGGACGGCTTCTCCGGCCACTCCGACCGCAAGCAGCTGATGAAATACATTGCATCGCTCGAACCGAGGCCGGATAGGATCGTCATCGGCCACGGCGAGGACAGGAAGTGCACCGATCTTGCATCCTCAATATACAAGAAGTTCAACATCGAGACGAAAGCGCCCCTCAATCTTGAGACCATCAGGCTGAGGTGATCTGCTGAGGTCAGTGGTAGCGATAACCGGGGCTTCCGGAAGCATATACGGCATACGGCTGCTTCAGGAGCTCCCCGGCGAGAAGATACTCGTGATGTCCAAAGTGGGAAAGATGATAATCCCGCGGGAGACTGGCATGTCTGTTAAAGAGGTCGAGGCCATGGCGGACAAGGTGTTCGAGGATGACGACCTCTTCGCATCAATATCCTCTGGGTCTTTTCAATACGATCATATGTTCGTTGCGCCCTGCAGCGAATCATCAGTGGCGAAATTCGCATCCGGGATATCCGACACCCTGATCTCCAGGGCTGTGTCGGTATGCATCAAAGAGGGAAGGAGCATTATTCTCGTTGTGAGAGAAACCCCCAAGAGCGCCATAATGCTGGAGAACGAGCTGAAGCTTGCCAGGTGCGGCGTGGTGATAATGGATGCGAACCCGGGATTCTATTCGGAGCCTTCTTCGGTGGAAGATATGGTCAACTTCATCGTCGGGAAATGCCTTGACCGGGCAGGGGTTGACCATAACCTCTATAAAAAATGGGAATGACCTCATTCCAGATAAATGGCGGGCCTTCCCGGGACCGCCGCTCTTGACTTATTCTGCGGGTCGTATATCCCTTCGCCGTCTGCCTGGAACACTTCCACTTCCGCTCCCAGCTCGCTCTTCAGGAAATCCTTTGCCGAGGACAGAAGGGAATATTCGTCCGTCCCCACCAGGTCCTTCTTGGAAGCGGATGAGGATCTTGTCAGATCGGTGACCGTCTTTTTAACGAACTCGGACACAGCTTTCCCATTCTTTCTGAGCTCTTCATCCGCCATGCATATCTTTGTGAGGGATGGAATATCCAGACTGCCTTTTTCCATCATCTCCAGACCGGTCCTCATGATGCCTGTCTTCCACGCGGGCGAGGTGTAGAGGAATATCTTCTTCGGGTCTGCAGAGGTCACCTTCTTTATCTGTGCGACATCAGACATCACCGACCTTATGAACTCCTCCCCGTATTCCGCCGAGCTCGATATCATGCCGGCCTCAGGCAGCTGCGATGATGAAACGAGATACTCAAAACCGGCCTTGCTCCACAGCTCTTCGGCAACGTGGGGGGTGATAGGGGTCATGAAAGCGATCCATATCTTCATGACGGTTTCAATGGTCTCTCTGTTCTTCCCCCCTCTCCTTCCGTACCACCTGATGTCATTGAGCATTTCGAAATACACGGCGGTGGCCATCTGCCTCAGATCATATTTCTCCATCGCCGTCCTTATTGAAGCGGAATAGCTGTTGAACCTCGACAAGAGCCACTCGTCCACATCTTTCTTTTCATCGGTCTTCTTGGACGAAAGGAGCTCTTCGACCGTACCCATTATCCTCTCCAGCCTCTGGCGGTACGTCATGACGTTGTCCTCGCTCCATTCGACGTCCACGAACATGGACGCTATGTGCGCGTAATATAATCTGAGAGTGTCGACGCCGAACTGCTCCATCGCTCCGGGTATCGGCTGCGCTCCCCCCTTTGATTTGGATATCTTGCTCTTCTTTCCCGTAATGTACCAATTGACGACGATGCCTCCCGGCTGCATATCGTCGGGAAGGATCGCGCGGTGGTTGAACAGGAATGCGGGGAAATGCACGGTCATGTGCTCCTTCCCGCCGAGGTTAATGTCCAGAGGATACCAGTATCTCACGTCCTCGCGTATCTCCTTCAGGATCTCCTCGGGAATGCCGGTGTTCTTCGATACTGTGCCGATATCCCCCTTCCCTAAGACCACATAGTCGAAGAACTCCTCGGTCATGTTGTCGGGGGATATCCTCCCGTCGTTAGCATACATGCATATGACGTAATACAACGGATACAGGGTGGAATCGGATATCGCCTCTATGATCCACTTCTCATCGAAGGGGAACCTTGTCCCGAGCCAGTTGCCCTGCCTTACGCATGCGCGCTCCCTGAACCACCTCAGCGTCGAATGCACGTTCTCATTGAATTCCGGGGGGTAGAGTTCCATGTCGAGGCAGTGCCGGCTCGTCCTTTCGGTGAGCTCTTCGTTCCCGTAATCGATGAACCATTGATCGTCTATCCTCTTCACCCTTACCGTCATCCCGCATCTGCAGACAACTTCTTCCGTAAGGTCGTAGAACAGCTCGGCCTCGCCCGAATCGATCATGGCCTGCCTCATTTTGTCTTTGGCCTCTTCCACCCGCATGCCGGAGAACGGCCCGCAGGTGTCCTTCATGCTGCCCATGTGGTATCCGTCCTTGTACACCTGCTTCTTGGCCTCATCCAGCCTCGGGTCGCCGGGCTGCGTTATCCCCATTCTCTTTATGATATCCTCGGCCGGGAACTCGCCGTATCCATCGATCGATATTATCGATACGGGAACGACCGAGTCAACAAGCGCTTTGGTGAGGCCGTAGCTTTCCGCGAAAGCGCGGTCTTTTTTCAGGGCCTCCAAGGATATCCAGTCGTCCGGCGCATCCGACGGGACGGATGTGACCAGCCCGCTTCCCACGTTGGGATCGGAGAACGATGCCGGGAGCACCGGGACCTCTTTGTGGATCATCGGCGCCTCGCACATCCAGCCGATCATGTCCCTCCCGTGCACCGGGGACAGTATTGCAATGTCGTCCTTCTGCAGCATGAGCTTCTCCGCCGCCTCTTTGGAGACCACCCATGTCTCGTCCTCCTTTTTTATCCTGGTGTATTCCACGTCGGGGTTCACCCAGAAGCAGACCTGGCCGTACACCGTCTCAGGCCTGAGGGTGGCGGCTATGAGGAACTCGTCCCCGTGCTTGAATTTTAGGAGTGTGTATTCCTG
>JAKQBQ010000211.1 GCA_029574055.1 Methanobacteriota archaeon | reverse complement strand
GGCCTTTTCCGGATCCTTCATATCGATAAGGTCTGCGGACGGCTTCTCCGAATAGCAAGACCTTCCCGCCGCGGCGCAGATGCTGTCTGCGTTCGGCGTATATGCCAGCAGCTTTACTTTCACTCCGAGCCCTCCGGTTTTCTGTTCCAAACGCGGGACTTGACCTTGTTCATGCTTTCCTGATCCATCATTTCCGCCAGCCTGATCTTGTCTATCTCGATGCCGTCCAAGAGTTCGCATATCCCTTTGACGTGCGCATCCCCCACCACGACCACTATGTTATTGTATCTTTCCAATGCCTCTTTTATCTTTGCCGCCATGTACACGTTTCTTTCGTCTATCAGCTTCTTCACGAGCGTGGGGAACCTCTTGCGCATTTTCTTTATGTAGAGTTCCTCATCCACAGCAAAATCCTTGTGCGCCACGTTTATCTTGTTCCTTCCGAACAGGCTGTCGGTAACAGACGACATCGAGTACCTTATGCGCTCAAGGAAGGACATCTCCTCCTCCACCTCCCTCATGACCTGCTCCGCGTCCTTATCAATGCATATTATCTCCGCACCGACGATCCTTCCCGCGAAAATGGCGGCGAACAGCTCGCCTCCCGGCCTGGTCTTGTTCTTTTCCGATACCTTGTTTTGGTACTCGGAGGACGCTCGGTACAGCTTCGATGAGCTTTCCGAACCTTTCTTGTCGCCGCTGTCGTTCACCAGCGAGGCGTATCTTTTTTCATCCAGCTCCACAAGGACGGCGTCCGGCCATGTGTATTTCACAATGAAAGAGACCTGATCCGCGATCCTGAAGACGTGGCCTGTCCCTATCATTGTGATCATGATTGCCGTAAATGCTTCCCTGAAATAGAATGTTTTGGTCTTCTCCCGTTTCAGCTTAAACATACTTTTATGTGAAATGCCATTCCGCCCTATGATCAAAGTAATACTTCACACGACCGCAGGCGACATTGAGATAGAGATGCATGAGGACATGCCCATCACTACAGGCAACTTCGTGAAATTGGCGAAAAGCGGCTTCTATGACGGAACGATCTTCCACAGGGTGATCAAGAACTTCATGATCCAGGGAGGAGACCCGGAAGGCACGGGGAGGGGCGGGCCCGGCTACAACATCCAAGATGAATTCGGTAAGGGCCATTCCAACGTCAGAGGGACCATCTCTATGGCGAACAGCGGAAGGCCGAACAGCGGCGGCAGCCAATTCTTCATCAACATGGTGGACAACTGCTACCTCGACAAAGAGAATCCAACGACGCCTTACGCCCATCCCGTCTTCGGGAAAGTGACGAAAGGGATGGATGTTGTGGATAAGATCGGGAACTCCCCCACAGACCGCAGCGACCGCCCTGCCTCAGAGGTCAAGATATTGAAGGCTGAGGTAATAGAGCAATGACTGACCGCCACGTGATGGAATGCCTCGGTATGGCGAGGGTGGTCATCGAGGACGGGAAGGTGACGGTGGCCGGCGGGCCTATGATCAAATTCTGCCCTCTGTTCAAGAAATACCGGAACATCGACGAGATAACCGAAGATGTGGTAAAGTCCAATATAGAATTCAGGATCGAATCGTTCGGAATGTGCACTCAGAACCGAGAGATAAGGATGAAGGACTTCCTCTCCTTTGGGATATCCGAGATACTGAGCTCCTCTTTGAAGCACGGGAAGATAGATGCGGCTGTCATCGCGTCCGACGGCTGCGGGACCGTTGTGCTTACAGATCCGGAAGTTGTCCAAGGGCTCGGGGGAAGGATCTCCGGACTATGCGAGACCTCTCCCATAGAGAACGTCATAAACGGCGTTGGAAGGGAGAATGTCCTTGACCCGGCAACGGCAGAGATCGATATGATCAAAGGCGTCAGAAAAGCAAAGGCAATGGGGTTCGAGATCGTTGCTGTGACCGTCGCATCGGCAAAGGATGCCGCCGCCATCAGGAAAGAGTTCGGCGGTTCCGTTGTTATAATGGCAGTCCACACATCATGCATGTCCCCTGAGGATTCCCGCGTTGTGTTCGACGCCTGCGATGTCATCACAGCATGCGCATCCAAACACCTAAGGGAAGAATCCAAAAGCAGGGATATCGTCATCGCAGGGAACAAGGTCCCGATATACGGCGTCACGGAGAAAGGGAAGGAGTTGGTGATGATGAGGCTTGAAGAAGTAGGTAAGAAGCCTTGGGACGGAAAAGAGCCGGAGGATCCGCCGTACCCCCTCATTTAACCGATTCTATCACAAGATGGGTGCCGGAACGGAGCATTATCAAAGATATCCCCCTTTCTCTCGCAGCTGCCCTGAGGTTCTTGTCGTTAGTGAGGATGTATCCTCCCGTTGAAAGCGCCGCTTCGATGACCGCCTCGTCGCCGGTTTGGGTCGTTTGAACGATCTCGTATTTTCTTGCCAGATCCAAAGCGGCTTTTGCGAATTTGTGGTCAAGGTGTTTGAGCTCGCCGATCATCGGGCCGGGAACTACGCATCTGACGTCGCCGAGAAGACCCTTAAGTGCCAGATCCAAATTTATCTTTATTTCGAAAGGCATCAGAAGCGCATTGGTATCCAAGACCACGGTCTGCATGAGCTCACTGCTCTATTATCCCGTAACCTATGAGTCTCCACTTGTTGGAGATCCTTCTGGATATCGCTACCCTCTGCCCGGGAAGTATGCATACGGGTATCTTGAGCATTACTTCGGCGGAGTCCGCCCGAGCGCTCTTGACCACACCGACGGTGGTGGCCGTTCCTACGCTCAGCATAAGCGGCTCGTTGCTTTTGATCTCATCCACAACAAGATCCGCGGACGACCCCACAACGCGGTCCAGCAGCGTGGTTTTCATCTTGAAATCATGTACCACCGGAGGAAGATCCCCCGGTTTTCCCACGACCCTTCCCGTCAGCCCATCCGATTTGGTTATTGAGGGGTCCAGCGCTGTGCCGATGGCGACCAGCCCTCCGGGGACCACTTCCTTAACGCTTTTTCCTCCTGCCTGGAGGGTTGCGACCTTTGCCGTTATCCTCTCGTATGTGGGCTTGCCTGCGACATCCACCCTTCTGCCGGGTACGATCTCGATCTCATCGTCGATCCTCAGCTTGCCCTGTATGAGCGTCCCTCCGATGACCCCTCCCTTGAGGTCCTTCGGCACCGTGCCCGGAATATTGATATCGAACGACCTTGCCACATGCATAAGCGGAGGGGCATCGATGTCCCTCTCGACCTTTGAGATGATGTGTTCCTCTATGCTCTCGATGAGCATGTCGATGTTTACTCCCCTGTTAGCAGAGACCGGTATCACCGGCGCATCTTCGGCGATCGTTCCTTTCACGAACTCCTTTATCTGCCTGTAGTTTTCGATGGCCTGTTCCCTCGTAACGATATCGATCTTGTTCTGAACGATGATGATCTTCTCGATGCCGATTATGGAGAGGGCCATAAGATGCTCTTTCGTCTGCGGCTGGGGGCATTTTTCGTTGGCCGCGACCAACAGCAGCGCCCCGTCCATGAGGGCGGCCCCCGACAGCATGGTTGCCATCAGGGTCTCGTGCCCCGGTGCGTCGACGAAAGACACGGACCTGTGGAATTCCGCCTTCCCTCCGCATTTGCATTTGGGGTTTGTGCCGTATGCTGCCGGG
>JAKQBQ010000191.1 GCA_029574055.1 Methanobacteriota archaeon | reverse complement strand
GCCTGACGGAATCTTTCCCATGGAGTATGAAGGGAGTGCTTTGCTCTTTCGATCTGGGCACTGTCATTTTTATGAAAGATTCGAATTCTTTCTTCACGGACTCCGCATCATCCGTGCCGACGTAGATCTCGAGGCGGTTGCACGTCTTCAGAATAACATATTCGTTCTTGGCCATGGTATTCCCGAGATATTTCGACACGTTCGATTCCATCATATGAGCGACCTCGCTCATGGCTTCGACGCCGGCGCAGGAGTGCGTGACATGAAGGCTGACTATCACTGCGGCGCCCCCAGCTCTTTTGCCCTCTTCAATGCGGTTTCGGTATCTCCGGACCTCGCAAGCCTGTTCACTTCAGGGTCTCGCGCCACTCTTCTAAGGAATTCAGTCCGTTCCGGCTGCGTCCCTTTTCCGGCGCACATGCTTCTGGAACATGCGAGTACATCGAACATCGCGTCGAACCTCTCATCCAGGAAAATATCCAATTCTTCGATGACATAAGGGGGGAATGCCGGAAGTTTGCCTTCCGTAGATACCGATACGACATACCTCTCTCTTCTCAACACAGATGGTATGACCATATTGCCGCCGCCGTGGGCGGAATTGACATAAAGTCCGAGGCGCAGCCCTTCGTCTCTGATCTCCGAGTTCATGGCAGGGTCGTCGGTAGCTGCCACGATGGTGTCGAAATCTTCCATAATGGCGAATACATCGGATGCGCTGACCCTCTTCTTTATCACAGCAGCGGCTTCAGCCTCGATGCCGGGGACGACGTCTTCCGCGACCACGGTGATATCGGCACCGCTGAAGTGCAGACACTTCCTGAGAGCGACCTTTCCGCCCCCTATGATCAGAACCCTCAGACCTTCCGGGGATATCAGCAAAGGGATCATATTGTGCGGTCTCGCCGCCGGTTCATTGGGGGCACCCCCTCCGCAGTCTGTTCTCAGGGTTCTGCTTTTTACCATGTTGGTCACCTTTGAACAATCCGCCGGCGGCGTACGCGTTCGAAACGGTACAGCCAGATGGATCGTCCAACCATGCAGCATAGATCATCTGCACATACGTGTAATAGATATCAACATATTTAGTAATATTAGTTGTATCTATTCGTGTTACTAAAAATCACGGACAAACCCTCACATCTCTTTCTGAAGGGTCCTGTCGATCTTCTCGATCGTTTTTTCGGGAACGCCTGACGATGCAGCGTAGCGCCTCCACTCGGACGCAGTCGATGCAACGGTATCGATGATATCCTCTGCGTTCTTGATGTTCATCCTGTAGGCGAACTCTGTCAGATCCCTTCTGGTGATGCCCTCGGTCTTCCCATTCACCGACATCTGATGCCGCTGCATCCAGTAGTTCAGAGGGTCGAACGCATAGGTCACATCATATGCGGGAGAAAGCCTCCATCCGCTGTCCTTTCTGAGAAGGAATGAGAAGTTCTTGGTATGGTCGTCTTGATTTCTCATGATCACATTGAATACCATCCGTCTGAACGCCTGCTCTTGATCCGGGTACGGCATGTTGAGACGCCTCATTATGCTAAGCATGCTTTCGTACGAGAACATCCCCGGAGATTTGAAATCATAATGAGCCAGCGCGCAAAGGGTCTGGCAGTGGACCTTCTCCTTCCCAACGCGGTCGAACCGCTTTGTCATGAAGTGGGCCTTACCGCCGATCTCCAGTAAGCGGCACTCCGTCATGTCGATCCCGCAATCCTTTGCCATTTCATAGTATGCATGCTCTATGCGGCAGTATCCTTTTCTTTCCGCATTGTCAGGCTCGGTGTCGAATTTGATCAACCAGTGCGAATAACCCTCGGGAAGTTCGGTCTGTCCGGAGCGTATCTCTCCGGACTTGTTCACCCCGATCACTGCTTTCGCTCTCGCACCGCCTGCGGATGTGCCGACGCTTAACAACTCCTGCAGCCCTTCAGAAGATAGGGATATCGCCATCTCTTCTCTTTGATAGAGAATGTTTGCAGCAAGCTCTGCAAGCTTGTTCACATCTATTCTGCCGTCATACGCTTTTCCCACTGCAGGTTCATATTCAAGCGCCCCCATGCCTCTCTTGCCCACGTAGCAGAGTCTGTCAAGAGGGGTGAATTCCGATGCCCGTATCTTGTTCTCAGCGATCCAAAGGTCGATAAGGGCGCGGCCGTAGGCATCAGGCAGAGAATCGGAGAGCATTCCCGGAAGACCGTTGAACGTTTCTCTGCCGAGCGACCCGAACTTATAGGGTCTGGAGGCCAAAGGCATCATGAGCGGTGCGATATCGTATCCATCCTCCACGAACCCAGGATCGTATTGAAATGCAGCGCATTGCTCATTCTGATCCCACCAAGCGTACCCGGCGGTCCTTCCCCACAACAGAACGCGCGTTATACGGTTTTTTTCCACGCCATCACCTTCTGCCCGTTGCCCGTTCGCGGACCTTTCCTTTGTTCATCGCCATGGATACAGGGCTCGCGATTTCATCCGCAGCAAGCTGATCGAGCAGATGTAAAGCGTTCAATCCCCTCAATACGCTTATCAGGGTGACCAAGGTAACATTCTTTCCGTTCTCAATATCACCAATTGTTTTCCGGTGTACGCCGGTGATCAGCTGAAGCTCATCCCTGGAAATATTTTCATTGAGCCTGATCCTTCTGATCTTTTTTCCAACGTCCTCTGCTATCTCGCGGTCCGACAGCGAATAGATATTCTCATACTCTTTCATTCTGACAGCATATGTGCTCCAAAGTAGATAAACATTCATATTTAACATAACATATTTGTTATATTAACATCGAAAAACATTATTAACAATACTTATAAGTTATTTAATGATAAGAAACAATTCCTACTTAGTTCTCGAAACATAACTGTTTTTTTTAAGTAGGGAATACATGATATATAGTTAGGGAAAATACAAAATGAAGCGGAGCAGCGAGTTGATCGCTTTCGGATTCTTTACTGCGGTTGCAGCAGCCTGTGTCATCTATGCAATATTCAACATTATCCAAGGAGGACTTTTTGAGTGGATCATTTGGGGCCTCTTCATTCTTGCTGTGGCATACGCGATGTTCAGGCTGACCCGAATTTGGAAGAACCATCGTTGCGTTTGTCCGAACTGTTCGGCAGTCTTCAAACAGAGTCTTACAAATTCTCTGTGGGCAATGCCGCCGAACAGTGGACGTGATGTAAAAATGAGGTGTCCCAGCTGCGGGAAGGATCAAATAATGAATGTGATCGAGGACGAGCAGGGAAACAGCAAAAAATTAGCACATTGACGCGTCGTTTGGAATCCCCTACAAACGTTCGAAGACTCAAATATCTTAAGAACAGGTGGCGCATTTATATGCAAGAAAGAGAGGTTCAGAATGGAACGCCGCAACGAGCTGATAGCTTTTGGTATCTTGGTCATAACCGTCGCCGTGTTCATCTTAGTTGCCGTATTCTTTCTGATAAAAGCGCTCGATGAAGGCCCCGGATATTTGATCACCTCTGCGGCGTTGATCATTTCCGCTGCGTTCATAATCGTTTATTCTATCTGGCTATGGAGAAACCATCATTACCGTTGCCCCAGTTGTTCGGCCGTTTTCAAACCGGATTTCATACGTTCTACAACTTCGGGTAACGACTATTTCATACGGGCGAGGTATATGAGGTGCCCAAACTGCGGAAAGGATCAACTGATGAAGATGGTCAGAGATAAGAAAGGTAAGGAAATCTGATATTTATGTATCATATGATACACATTAATATGATACAAATGATACATAATTGAACACATGAACCTAAGCCGTTTGATCAAATACATCAGAGAGGAACTCAAACTGAGTCAGGAAGAGTTCGCGGAAAGGGTCGGGGTCGACAGGATGGCAGTTACGCGGTGGGAGAACGATAAGACAAACCCGAACAAGATCGCTCAGATAAGATTGTATGAGATCGCTAAGGAGAATAGCATAGATCTATTTGCCAGGATCATTAAGGACCTGCCGGAACCCAAGACGGCGATCCAATTTGGCTCTCCATATGGGACCCCGATTCTCTGGATACAGCCAAAGGGAAGATGCTGGAGCACATAGATGGTAATGAGTTTGCGAAGTCCGGAGGGAGAATGAAGAAGATGGGAAAGACGGTTCAATTAGGTCTCGGAGACATAGGGACAGCCAGCGGAAGGCATGACACAGTTATTGTCCCGTTAGACCATGCTGGACCTATAACTTTTTGGATAAGCCGTAAACATAAGGAAAAAGGAGGAGAGTTCCAATGTGAGGAGTTCCCCGTCAACATTGACGGAAGAGACTATCTGATACACGGATGGGTCAAGGTTGAGGTTTTACAAGGGACCATGCAGGGATCCGTTCTCCCAGAGTTCACAATCGCAGGTGTCGGGAGGGGATATAGGAAGGTTATCCCAATCCAACTAACCGACAGTGATTTCATTTCTGCGGTTCAGACAGTGTGGTCCGAATTTGTGAACACAAGTCTCACAGAGTCCACCACCAAGCGTACCACATAAGGAACAACTCGTTGAAGAGAGGATCAATCAGGAAATCCACCATCCGCAAAAATGATGATAGGATGGAAGCTCTCGCCAACCACCTCGGTGTCTCTGTGGATTAGATAAGGATTTCTAATTGGGGTTACAACACTATGTTCGGTTCTTTAGAACTGCAGCTATGCGATATCCAAGGCAGGTTGTTCAAGAATTCGTTGAAAGAGGGGTTAGACAGCGAGCGTTTCATCAACCTTTACATGAGGTCCAAATGCGCCGCCGAATACGATATGCCCCATAACAGACTGCAATGGATGGGCGAAGAGTACATCCTGGAAGAGTTCATGGACGAAGCCGGCCACAAACTCATCAAAGGAGTTCAGTATTCCGAGGACGCCATGTTCTGGATAGGGTACACTCACAGGTACTGGCACTTCCTCACCGGCGAAAGCAGCAAGAAGATATCGTCTCAGGCTCCGGCAGTAGTTATGAAGTGGGGATATCCCGGCCTTCATACGATAGATATGGCGCTTGCGATAGAGGATCTGAAGGAAATGGCAAAAGAGCCAAGGTTCCGCAGACGGAAAGGGGCCGATCGTAAGGCGCCGGTCTGAATCTCTGTTTCGCAAAGTATAATATAATCCGCACATCGAAACGTACAGTGGTCATCATGGAAAAGAAAACGATCCTGATCACAGGTGCAACGAGCGGCATCGGCAAAGCGGCAGCGAAGGCACTGGCAAAGGAAGGCCACAGGATCATTGTGCATGGAAGGAACGAGGCGAAAGCGCAAGCCGTACGCGAAGAGATAATAGCTGAAACAGGAAACGACGATATCGACGTTGTGATCGCCGACCTGCTTTTGATGTCCAACGTAAAACGGATGGCAGCCGAGATCAAAGAAAGATACGATCGTTTGGATGTGCTGATCAACAACGCCGGCACAATGATGAACAAAGAAAGGGAGGTCACGCAGGAAGGCTTGGAAAAGACCATCGCCCTCAATCTGCTGGCACCTTTCCTTTTGATCGAGTCTTTATTGGACACTTTGTCAAAAAGCCCCGACGCGCGGATCATCAACGTTTCTTCCATAATGCACAAATTCAGCGGTAAACCCCATTTCGATGATTTTCTTTTGGAGAACGATTACAGCAGCGGCAAGGCATACGGGCTTTCCAAACTCTATCTGATATGGGTGTCCCGGCGCTGGGCGGCCGAACTGAAACAAAAAGGGTTTGAGCATATGACCGTCAACATCGCCCATCCGTTCATTTCCAACACGAACTTCGGCCGCGGCAGCAAAAAAGGACTCTTCATAGACACGATCTTCAGGATCGGCATACCTTTGTCGCTCAGCCCGGAAAAAGGGGCGGAATCGATAATATATCTGGCATCTTCCGATGAGGTAAAGGGAGTGACCGGCCAATTCTACGGAACGAAGAAAAAATTGGACAAGGTCAAAGAGAAGTATCATTCGGCGGAGAATGAGCAAAAGGTTTGGGATTTTTGCAAAGAAATCACCAAACCCTACTTAGATGATCCTGCCGAATGAACGGCCATCTCACTTTCCTTCGTAAACGATCAGAGATCCAACATCATATCCTTCGAGTGCTTTTCTTCCTTCAAGTCCGGCAAGCTCCATCACGAAACAGATCTTGACGACCTTTCCGCCAAGCCTCTCGATGAGTTTGATCGCCGCGCCGGTCGTGCCACCGGTGGCAATAAGGTCGTCGACGATCGCCACCCTCTGTCCTTTCTTTATGCTGTCCGTGTGGATCTCCAAGGTAGCGTTCCCATATTCCAGCTCATAGCTTTCCGAGATCGTCTCCCTCGGAAGCTTTCCTTTCTTCCTCACCAGCGCAAACCCTTTCCCCATCTTGTACGCCACGGGCGCGCCGAAGACGAACCCCCGGGATTCAGACCCCACTACGATATCGAAATCCACATCTTTCAGCATATCGACCAGACCGTCAACGGCCATTCTGAAGCCGTCCGGATCCTCTATGACAGTGGTGATGTCCCTGAACAATATACCCTCTTTGGGAAAGTCCGGGATGGTCGTGACATAATCCTTGAGTTCTTTCATGCTTTTCCTTTGCAGAATGCCGTTGCCTGTTTATATTTATTCATTATGGCAGATTGCCAGACGTGGTAGGAAGCAAACGGTGTTATAAGCTGATGCAGATTATATCATCATGACGAAGACCGTCTTGAAAGTAGAAGGCATGTCTTGTGCAATGTGCTCGGGCGGAGTGACCGCCTCCCTCCTCAGGGTCAAAGGGGTGACAGATGCGAAGGTCGATCTGAAGAAGGGGACCGCAGAGGTCATCCATGAAGGCGTGAGCGATGATATTCTGATACGTGCGGTTGTGGACGCAGGGTACAAAGCAAAGGTCAAAAGCGGATTGTTTTGATGAGCCAGGGTGCAGAAAGGATCAATCTCAGAACGGATGGGATGACATGCGCCGCATGTTCTTCCGCCATAGAGAAGGCGCTTGAAAAACTGGACGGAGTAGAGGAGGCGAACGCCAATTTCTCGAACAATGTCGTCTCCGTCCTGTACGACCCCTCCAAGGTCGGAAGGGATCAGATAGCCGCCGCTATAAAGAAGGCGGGCTATGACGTTCTTGATGATGATCCGGACGCCCTTGCGGAAAAGGAACGGGCAAATGCTGTAAGGACGAAGAAAGAGCTGATAGTCGAGATCGTATTCACGATTCCTCTTTCGATCCTTGCTATGGGCCCGATGTTCGGTCTCAATATCCCTTTCAGTGATGACCCCATCTATGCCATTTTACAGCTGGCACTTTGCATTCCCGTGCTGATCGCAGGCAGGCGCTTCTATACGAAAGGGTACCCTGCTTTGGCGACGGGAGCCCCGACCATGGATACTTTGGTCGCTCTTGGAACCACTGCCGCTGTAATCTACAGCCTGTACGCAACAGTGCAGATATTCTCCGGCGACCACCATTCCATGCACTCGCTGGTCTATGATTCCGCGGCGATGATAATAACTCTGGTGTCCGTCGGGAAGTACATCGAATCAAGGTCCAAGGTAAGGACCAACGATGCTGTGAGAGGGCTGATCGATCTCGCCCCGCCGACAGCCAATGTGATCAGGGATGGGAAGGAGACCACCATCCCCGCGGGCGAGATCCTGCTGGGAGATATTGTGGTGATCAGGCCGGGGGAAAGGATACCGGCCGACGGAACGGTCACCGAGGGAAGCTCATCTGTCGACGAGTCAATGCTTACCGGAGAAAGCATGCCGGTGGCCAGAGGCATAGGGGACCAAGTGTACGGCGGCACGGTGAACTTGAACGGCAGCCTGAAGATGGTGTCCGAAAAGGTTGGAAAAGACACGGCATTATTCAAAATAGTCAGGATGATACAGGACGCGCAGGGGACCAAAGCGCCGGTGGCAAGGGTCGCGGACAGGGTGGCGGCGGTGTTCGTCCCCGTTGTGATGGCGATAGCCGTTGCTTCCTGTTTGATATGGCTGTTGGCCGGGAAAGGTCTCGAATTCTCCATTGTTGTATTGATATCGGTGCTTGTCATCGCATGCCCATGCGCGCTCGGCCTCGCCACGCCTCTTGCCGTGACGGTGGGCACAGGCAAGGCCGCCGAGTACGGGGTCCTCTTCAAGAACGCATCCGCGCTGGAGAGGTCCGGTAAAATAACATTCATGATATTGGATAAGACCGGGACGCTGACGGAAGGAAGACCCAGCGTTACGGGAGTGGTATCGAAAATCCCGGAAGCGGAGTTCATAAGGTATGCCGCATCTGCGGAGTCCTTATCCGAACACCCGCTCGCAAAGGCAATAGTCTCTTACGCAGAGGGACAGGGGATACAGATATCAGAACCAAGCGATTTCACATCCGACCCCGGCGGAGGGGTCAGGTGCAGAGTGGATGGGAAAGAGGTAGCTGTAGGAAATGAAAAATTCTTGGGTGTAGAGCCGGACGAGGATGTCCCGGACACATCTGCCGACGGAAGGACAGTTGTATTCGTTGCCGTAGACGGGAAGCTTGCCGGGAGCATTGCGATATCGGACCCGATAAGAGGATCGGCTGCAAAGGGGATATCCACCCTTAAGGAAATGGGCATAACACCCATGATGGTGACCGGCGATTCGGAGGGGACTGCGAAGGCGGTAGGGGGAGCCGCAGGAATCTCGGAGATACACGCGAGGGCCCTGCCGGAGGACAAGCTGAATATTATAAAGGACCTGCAGGTCAAGGGGGAGAACGTCGCGATGGCCGGCGACGGCATAAACGATGCCCCGGCGCTCATGCAGGCAGATGTGGGGATAGCGATAGGCTCCGGGACCGATATAGCCATAGGGGCAGCGGACGTCGTGATAATGAACGACGATGTGAGAAGCGTCTCTGCCGCTGTTGAGATAGGGAGGGCGACGCTGAGGAACGTCAAGCAGAATCTTTTCTTTGCGTTCTGTTACAATGCGGTCTGCATCCCCATCGCGGCGGGGCTCCCATACATTCTGGGTGCGGGGATGCTGCCGGAGATGCCGATGCTTGCGGCGGCGGCGATGTCCCTTTCTTCGATATCCGTCGTGACAAACGCGCTCAGACTCAAGAGGTTCGAGCCATCAAGCGTGAAGAAGTGAGAAGAACAGAAGATCCCGTTCGGGTAAATGTTCCGGCAAAAGCCGGATTGTTGCGGTCATCCGTCGAGTCTTGCGAACGATCCGAAAATCTCCTTAGGACGTACAGCGGAAAGTGTCAATCGACCGGTCTTTCTCTTTGACGCCTATCTCCTTTACAGGATCATTCTCGCCGCAGGGTTTTGACATATTACTTTTTGCGATTTTCACTTACCTCCGCGATATACATGTTTTTTCTACTATTTATACTAATCTTTTCCACACATTGAACGTTATTCGTAATAATGTTACGAATATCGTAAGAAATATAGATAGAATCCATAGTGTTTGCCGCTATCGGATGAAAGGATGGCGGCATCTGCGCAGGGCTGACGCTTGCCAAATTGACGTAAAAATAAAAATTAGGATCCGGCAAGGGCCGGATCGGTTTAGAGCTGTTCGGAGCAGTACGGGCAGAACTTTGGGGTCTTGGGAAGCCCCGACAGGCTCTCGCCGCAGTACGGGCAATTCCTGAACGCCTTTCCGCTGCTGACGGAAGCCCCCGCGCCGTCCGCCACCGGAGGCGCCTGCTGCGCCTGCACCGGCTGTCCCGGTGCAATGAGCGGGGAAGGCTGTCCGCAGTGGCTGCAGTACCTGTACGGGTACTCGTTCAGGCCGCCGCATGTGGGGCACATCACTTTGGTCGGCTGCTGTGCACCGCCCTGCACCCCTTGGACAGGCTGCTGCTGCAGCTGCTGGTACATCTGCGGGAACAAGAGCATCCCTGCCCCCATCGCCGCTCCGCCGGTGGATTCCCCTATGGCGTTGGCCATGCTCTCCATGACCTCGTATCTCCTGAAGGCCTCACCGTTCTTGCTGCTGAACTGAAGGTAGTTGAACACCTTCTGGCGGTCCTCGTCTGTTGTCAATACCTCGTTGATCTTCAGCGAGAGAAGTTCTATCCCCCTCTGGGCAAAGTATTCTTCAATGAGTATCTTGGTGTTGGTGGATGCTTTTTCCAGGTTCTCCATGATGTCCATGTAGTACTGGGTGTTCATCTGCTGGATTATCTGCTCGTTGATGAAGCTCTTCATGAACGAGTTCACATCGCCGGTGGAATAGGCGTTCAGCCCTCCCAGCACCTGGGTGTAGAACACCGACACGTCGTTGATCCTGAACTGGAAGTCCCCGTTCGCCATGAGGACTATCGGAACCTCATACTCCTCTGCCGCCCTGATCATGCTCCTGATGCCCCACTTCCCGTTGAACATCTTCAGGGACACGAACACTATCCACACTTTGAACGGCGTCTCCTTGAACCCCAGCGCCAGATTGTAGAGCTTGGTGAGCCAGGGGATATTGGCTGAAGTGATCACATGCCTTCCGGGATCCAGCACGCCCATGAGCTGCCCGTCCCTGATGAAAAGGGCGACCGCATGCTCGGGTACGGTGACCGATGTTATCGTCCTCAGATCATCTTGTTCAGACCTGTATATTATGTCGTCCGGGCCTTGGTTCGCCCAGAATACTACGTTCGTCTTTTCTGCCATCTTTGCCACCTTCATTCTTCTTTGAATCCTCTCATAACGGTCTCTCTTCCGTTGTAGTCCTCGATGAGCTTGTCGATGGTTATCTCCAGCTCCCTCAAGGGGGCCTTTATCTTGGTCTCGCCCGCGTCTATCCTCTTGACAAGCTCCTCCGTCTCCGTCTTCAGGGCGACCGCGTCGTCGATCAGCTTCGCATCCCATTCGATGAGGGCGTCAAGCTCTGATTCCAGGATCTTGATCGCTGTGTGGAAGGAGCTGTATCCGTTCACCGCCTTTTTCACATCTATGTAATAGCGGTCGGCCTTGCTCCTGATCCTTTCCGTATCCCTCATAAGGTCGAGATCGTTCACAACCGCCCTCTGTATGGTCACCAGGTCGAGCTTGGCCCTTTCCAGCACCCTTGCGACCTCTGTCCTGACCGCCCTGTCCTCATCCCTGCGGAGGTTCTTTTCCTTGTATCCCCGGTATATCGGGATGTACAGGCCGATCCTTTCCACAAGCGACCGATTCTTATTCATCTGATTCTCTACTGTTTTATCCAATGACATTCAATTCCCCTCTTTCTTTCCATTCATGAGAGCGACGCCTATAATCACTACTGCCAGGATTATGAGGAATATCGCTATGAGTATCCACACGCTCAGGTCTGTGAACGTATAAAGCATTCCTATCAGACCAACCGCCGCTGTTATCGCGCCAACGACCATCCTGTAGGATGATTCGGAAGGGCCGAACTTCCCCCTCTCGCCGGGGTATATGAAAGACAGTACGAACAAATCTATGCCGAACAGAAGCGCGACCGTCCAAACGACTATCATCAATCCTAGGTCAGTCAAGGCAAATATTATCAGGCCGATAGCCAGAGAGACGATGAAGCTTCCCAGGACGATCGCCGACAGCGTTTTGTTATTCATTTTTATCCCTTTCCTTTGTTTATATTATCACCATTTGCGAGGGGTCCATCCTCTTCACGCGCTCCGGTACCAGCTTGCCGAATCCCTCCGGGGCATTGACACGGCCGCCAATGATGTTACACGGTACATAGATAAGTGATTTTACCATAGGGCTGCTGAGCTTGAGCTTGGAGTCTTGGCTGGTGCACGCGGCGAGATATTCTGCCACCAGCTTCTTCGCCTCCTTCTCTGTGCTGAGCGGGACCACGATCTTCCTTGAGCCGGGAGAGGTCTGCGCCGCAGAGTTTGACAGCCTTCCGATGCCTTCGCTGCCGCTTATGCTCGTTTCCGTTCCCTTTATTCCGGACAGGATGCTGCTTTCAGGCCTGATGGAGAATATATCGGTCACCCCGCCCCTCGGATTGTTGAGGCATTGCTGGTCTATGACAAAATCAGCCGGTATGAGCAGATCCTCTCTGACCTCGACGCTCTTCTTTGCCCAGGCCGCGCCGGTCTGGAAGCTGTATCTGAGATCCACATCCCAGAAGGGTATCAGGTACTCTCCCGCCCCTGCAGTGATGGAGAGGGTGCCGCCGGACTTTGCGGCGAGCACTTTCGAAAGATGGGCGAAGACCTCGTCGAATCTGTCTTTGTTGCCCAGCAGGAACCCCCACTTCCCGGTCTTGGGGTAATTGAAGCCCATTATCCTTTTTACAGAATTGAGGATCTGAAGCGGGTCGGCG
>JAKQBQ010000178.1 GCA_029574055.1 Methanobacteriota archaeon | reverse complement strand
CGAGGGATACTGTTCATCAGGCATAATTTTGAACACGATACTGGTCACCGCAGTGGTATTCGTTTTCACGTACGCCCTTATTTCCGCAGGCAACATTCCAAAGATCAAAATAGACCGCGGCATCGCTGCGGCCTTGGGCGGCCTTCTGGTGATCCTGCTTGGGATAGTCTCCATCTACGATCTTCCAGACCTCGTCAATCTCGACGTGATCTTCCTTTTGCTTGGCATGATGATGCTTGTGGCAGGCCTGGAGTTCTCCGGGTTCTTCCGCATAGTGTCAGACTTCCTGATCAAGCTCGCCTGCAGCAAAGTGAAGCTCCTGGCATATATCATGGTCATATGCGCTGTGCTATCGGCGGTCGCTCTGAACGATGCTATCGTCCTTATCTTCACTCCGATAGTCATCAGATGCTGCAGGAGGACGGAAAGCAACCCCATCCCTTACTTGATCGGGGTCATGTTCTCAGCGAACATCGGAAGCCTTGCCACATCGGTGGGGAACCCCCAGAACGCATACATAGCGTCTGAAGCGGGGCTCTCGTTCATCGAATTCGCCGTCCATGCCGTGCCCATCTCCCTGTTATGTCTGCCCATAGCGTTCGCTGTCATCTACGTCATATTCAGGAAGAGCCTCACCTCCGAAACGCCCTGTCTTCCTCAGAAAGAGGAGATGGGGATCGACCGCATCAGGCTGTGGGCGGCTGTTGCGATAATGCTCGGAGCGTTGGGAGGATTCATTGTGTCCGGAATGATCGGTGTGCCGATATACGCGATCGCGATGGCCGCCGGGATCCTGGCGCTGATCGTGGTAATGACCCGCTCTCCGAAGAACATAGTATGGGTTGCGAAGCGGGTGAATTGGCGCATACTCCTTTTCTTCATCGGCCTGTTCATCCTCATGGGGGCGGTGGAGAGCTCCGGGCTGCTTAGCCAGATAGCCTCTTTCTTCCCCGGTTTCGGAGAGGGCGAGACCCCGTCGATACTTGGAGTGTCCGTATTCTCTGCGGTGCTTTCCAACCTTGTCAGCAATGTTCCCGGGGTCATGCTGATAGGCGGCATGCTCCCGGCGGACAGCATGACGCTCTGGCTTGCTTTGGCGGTATCCTCGACCCTGGCGGGCAACGCGACGCTGATCGGCTCCGCGGCGAACATCATTGTGGCAGAACGCTCCGAAGAAGAGGGCATCCGCTTCAATTTCTGGAAGTTTGCGCTGATAGGCATGCCTGTGACGATCATCACCCTGCTGATAGCGGTGGGCGTAATGACGCTCGTATTCTGAACGTAAATGAAGCAATCAAAGTTTTATCCCGAATCCTGTATACACCGTCGATGAGAAGATACGACCTCGTTTGTTTTGATATGGACGGCGTCTTGACAACGGTCAGAAGCTCATGGCACTGGATCAACCTGTGCCTTGGGGTCGACAACGAGCCGATATACAGGGCATACATCAACGGGGAGATAGACCAGCCGGAATTCATGAGAAGGGATATCGCCCTATGGAAAGCAGCCAAGCCCGACATCCGCATGCTGGATCTCATCAGGTTCCTTCAGGAGCTGCCGTTGGTGGGCGGGATACAGGAGACCGTGGCGTGCCTCAAGAGCAACGGGGTGAAATGCGTGATAGTCAGCGGCGGCATCGACCTTGCGGCGAGGATGATCGCCGAGGAATTCGAATTCGACGACCATGCTGCAGACGGGATCTGCTGCGGCAGCGACGGGGTCCTGACGGGGGAAGGAACGATGAATGTCGACCTCAGGGATAAAGGGGCCAACGTCAAGCATTTCATCGAGAAGTACGGCACAACGAAGGACCGTACGGTATCCATCGGCAACTCTTACACAGATATCCCGATGTTCAAAGAATCCGGGATGTCGATAGCTTTCAACCCTACGGATAAGTTCACGGAAGAGGCCGCCTCATATGTCGTAAGGTCGGAAAACATCTCCGATGTCCTGGAACACATACTTCCGCAGGAAGACCCTCATTCCTGATCGAAATCGAATCCGTCCGGGTCGTCGTCATCCTCGAGATCCAAGACCTCGTACCTCTTCTTCCTGATCCTGCCGTATATCCTCGTTATATCCCTGGCCTCGGCAGACCCGTTCTTTATCAGGCGGTCCTTGGTCTTTATCGCGTGCACCAAGGCATCAAAATCTTCGAATGAGAGTATCATTCCGGTCGCGAACTCGTCGTCGGGCTCCGCCGCCGTCCTGACGGAATACGTCTTCTGCCCGTCATTGACCGAGACCTTCACGTTGAGGATGTCGAACCTCTTGACCCAGAGCGCTTTGATGTTATCTGCTTGGAACCTCTTTCCTTTCTTCCCGTCTTTCGTTTCGATGTGGGTTATGCATACCTTCCGTCCGTCGTCGAGGAAGAACTCGTCCTCCCTTTCCAGAATCTCGTTCGACATGAGCTCCGTCTCGGAGGTCTCCGTCACATCGCCGTCGCTGAACAGGACCTTCACCTTGAGGGGTTCCGGCATCCTTATGGTGTCGGAGAACACCCTCCCGCAGTCCCTGCACCTGAACGTGCCGGTGATGTTGCCCTTCCCGATCCTTCCTTTCAGTATATCGTGTTCCGCGACGTCGTCGCAGTCCGGGCATTGGAAATAGATGTATTCCGGCATCGTTTGGTCTTTCATCCGCGTCACCTGTTGGTCAAGAAGGGGGGATCGTGCCCCGGTATTATAACGTCCGCATACCTGATTATAAGCTTTATACTTTCCAGTGCGGCTTCCTTGTCTGTATGGAACGCCGGCGGCGCCATTTTCACATAGTTGCCGTACCTCGGCAGCGCATCCCCGGCGATCGCGTAGTTCTTGTCCGCTTTTACAAAAACACTTATCGACCCCGATGTGTGCCCCGGCGTGTGCACAATGCTGACTCCCGGGATCAGGTCTGCCCCGGCCTCTATCGGCTTAGAGCCGGCCACCTCGCTCTGCTCATCGGGATGTATCAATATGCGGGCGTTCTCAAACATATCGTTATTCTCGATGTGGTCGAAATGAGAATGTGTCAGCACCACTGTATCGACATCCTTGGGGAACACGCCTATCTGTTTGAAGGAGGCCTTTATCGCAGGCAGCATGGATCTTGTGCTGGTGTCTACTACGATCATCCTTTCATCGGTCCGTATGAGCACCGATGAGGAATATGCTTCGATTATCTTGCCATAATTATCCTTATGGAGATTTCCGATCGCCAAGACATCCAGATTTATCATATGCTCCTTAATGCAACTGCACTTAGAACTATGTTGCCATGTTCAGGTTATATCTGTGCATCCCCATCACGCCTTGCAATGATCTACAACCCTGAGCTGATCGTAGAACGGGATGATGAGGTCTACCCTCCGTCGGACGACAGCATCCTTTTGATCCGATCCTTCGACGTCCGCGCGGGAGAGAGGATCCTGGAGATCGGGTGCGGTTCCGGGATCGTCTCGATGCATTGCGCCCTCAACGGCGGGGTAGTGACCTGCGGTGACATCAACAAAAAAGCGGCAGCTCTCACGAAAAGGAACATGGAGCTGAACTCTATGGAAGCGGTTGTTGTAGAAACGGATGTTTATTCGAACATCGAGGGAAGATTGGATACGGTGATCTTCAACCTCCCGTACCTCCCGGTCAAAGAAGAAGGAGGTCTGGCACTTGCGTGGTCAGGAGGTGAGAACGGCCTCGGTCCGCTTCCCGCCCTTATGGAGGGTGCAAGAGAGCACGTCGTGCCCGGAGGCAGGGTCATTATCGTTGTGTCGTCCCTGATGGACCAGAACGCCTTATGGTCTGTCCTGGAGGGTTTTGATGTTAGAATCTTATCCGAACTGCCGCTCTTTTTCGAAAAGATCAGCGTCCTCAAGATCATCCTATGAGTTTCTTTATCTCTTTGGCAAGGAGGTCATTCGCCTGCTTCCCGTCGATCTTGCCTCTGAGAGCGCTCATTACCGGCCCCATGAGAGGGCCTATGGCGTCCATTCCCTTCGCCCTTACGAAATCCTCGCGCTCTTTGACCATTGCCGCTATGATCACGGCCGCCTCGTCGGTGTCCACAGCCTCCAGCCCGAGTTTCTTCACCGCCTCGACCGCACCCGAACCCTTCGACATCTCCCTCAGCAGCGACGGCAACGCCTCCTTTGAGAAGGTGTTAGCCTTCAGAAGTTCGAACAGCTCGATGACCCTGCCGTCTTCTATTGCATAAGGGTCAAGGCCCTCATGTTCCAGCTCTGTGTATGTGTTGGTGAGCGCGGTCGCTGCGACCGCTGCCAGCCCCGTGGTCTCGGATATCTTGACGAACAGTTCGTCGCGGCCCCGCCTTACTATCTGGTTCGCCTGCTGCGGGTTTATCCTATATGTGGAAACAAGCCTCTTCTCTATCTCCTCGGGGAATTCCGGCATGTTCTCCCTGATGTTTTTCAGCTTTTCATCGGTGATCGGCATCGGCGGCACGTCCGTCTCGGGGTACATCCTCGCCGCTCCCGGCAGAGGCCTTGAGTACCTGGTGGTGCCGTCCGGCAGGGGATCCCTGGTCTCCTCCGGCACCCCTTCCAATGCGGCGTTCGCCCTTTCAACGGCTATCTTCAGCGCGTCGACGGCTTTCTTTTCCTTTGCGGCGCATATAACAAACGCGTCCGTTAGAGATAGGTTCAAATGCGACCTAAGAGCGTCCACGTACTCTTTCTCGATCCCGTAGTTTGGAAGTTCGTCGGAATGGAATATTCCCTTCACGCCTTTGGTCCTGGCATATTGGGCCATCTCCGACCCGAGCCTCAGTTTTCCGTTGTCGCCGTTCATCACGCCGACGAACCCCGGAAGCTTTACGGCGATCACTTTGCCCTTGTCGTCGATCGCGCCTTTGATGACCTTTGACGGGCATTTTGCGAAGACCTCGGTCACATCGACCGGCAGGAATTCTGCCGGCTTCGCATCCCTTTCCTTCAGGATGTTCTTGACCCTTATGAGCATCTTCTGCCTCTCCATCTCGTTCCTCACGAAGTCGGGAAGCATCCTGAGCTCCTGCGCCCCTTTGATCTCTACCCTTGCCCCTCCCGGTATCGAGATGTTGATGTCCTCCCTGATCGTGCCTATGCCGCGCTTCACCCTCTTGGTGGCCCTCAGAAGCATTCCGAGCCTATGCGCCACCTCCATGACCTCTTCGGGCGTCTCCATGTCAGGCGCCGTGGCGACCTCTATCAGAGGAATGCCGAGCCTGTCGAGGCGGTAGAGGGTCTCGTTACCCTCGGCCTCTATCTTCCTTGCGGCATCCTCTTCCAAACAGACGGACAGTATCCCTATCTTCTTCCCGTTGACCTCCACCGACCCGTCCACAGCTATCAGGGATGTCCTCTGGAACCCTCCCGTGTTGGACCCGTCGACGACGATCTTCCTCATGCACTGAATCTCGTCTATGAATTGGGCGTTGAGCATCATGGAGAATGTGAGCGCCGTATCCATGGCATCCCCGTTCACAGGGTGCGGGGGCTCTTCGTCCAGGTCCACAAGGCACGAGCATTCGCAGCATTGGTATCTGAACCCGATGTCTCTTTGGAATTGTGCCAGCGCCGCCCTGTCCACCTCCCCGATCTCGCTGGTGGTGGGTCTCAGCCTGCGGTAGTATGCCCCATATCCTTCATCCATAAGGGCGCTGTCGCAGCCGCAGAACAGCTTCTTTGTGTCAAGCTGCTGGTGTATCTCTATCCCGCAGGTCAGCTCCCTTTCAGCCATCTACGACCCTCCTATTGCCCATTTCCCCGGCGAGCGGAGTTATCATAAGGTTCTTTGCCTCCTCTATGCTCCCGGAGTTCGCCAGGACCCACATCAGCTTGACGTAAGCGGTCTCCGGCAGCATATCCAGAACGGGAACTGCGCCTGCGGACAGCATGTCCCTTCCCGTGTCGTATACGTTGAGGTTCGTCGTGCCGCTCAGACATTGGGAGGTCACAATGACGACCGAGCCGTTACCGCATGCCTTCTTTATGAGCGGGACCATGTTCTCATCCACATGGCCGAGCCCGGAGCCTGATATCACTATCCCTTTGCTCTTCATGACCACATCCTCGAAGAGCGACGGGTCCATTCCGGGATAATATTGGAGCAGTATCGTCGACCTTTCCAT
>JAKQBQ010000158.1 GCA_029574055.1 Methanobacteriota archaeon | reverse complement strand
TGCCCTGGATGCAAATATTGCGATCATCGATGGAGTAGCATCGCTGCTGAAGATGATAGAATAAAAAGGGGATTTTGGAAAGGGTTTTATTCTGTGCCGTCGCCGAGCTTGTGAGACCTGTCCATGGTCTTGCGGTGCTCGAGGTCGTTGTACCTGAACCTCTTCTTGTTGTCGGCAAATGTGGTGTCCTTGGGGAAGAACTTCTTCACTGTCTGGATCAAAGTGCTTCCGACGCCCATGAGCTGTTTGCCCATCTTTATGCCGAACCTTGTGTTCCCGCACACCAGATGCCCTGGATTCACTGTGTCCCGGGGATCCAGCTTGGTCTTCATATCCCTCATGTATTGGACCGTGGAGGCATCGTGGATCTGGTCAAGGTTCCACGCAAAGAACACGCCGAACCCTGTGGTCCTTCCCCCATAGTCGGTTGCCCTGTCGCCGAGGTAGAAGTTGAACGCGAAGGCCAACATACCCAGCAGGGACTCGTCATCCTTGAAGTAATACGGCATGAACATGGCGGTGTTGCGGTCGACTATGACGCCGATCACCCCTCCGGCTTCCATCTTCATGTTCTTGAAGCCGTCATAGCATTCGTGGGTGAACTCTCCGAACCTGGAGACCGGGACGACCACCTCTGCGGGTATCTCCCCGACGCCGACCTTCCTTGCCCTGAACTCGTAGCATCTCTCTTCCCACTCATGTTCCGCGATGTGGTCGTCGATCCTCTCTCCCCCCAGTCCGGACGCTATCGCATCCAACTCGGCGGAGTCGCGGTCAACGAAGGCTTTGTCCCCTTGCAGAGTAAGGAGCAGGAGGTTCTTCACGTCCGGCGCCTTTATTCCGGCTTTCCGTTGATTGGCGAAGTGCATCTCATCGGAGAACGCTATGTGGAGCGGTTTTATGCTCGGGTGGTTCACGATCTTCTGTACCGTCTCGTGCATCTCCTCCAGAGTGTTGTAGCAGTATGCGGTGGGCTTCACGATGCCCATCGGGTATATCCTGAATGTCACGGTCCCGAACACGCAGAGGGTGCCTTCACAGCCTGAGAACGCCTGGTTCAGGTTGTAGCCCATGCCGTACGTTCCCATATTATCATCGCCTGTGCGGAGTATGGTCCCGTCTGCGAGCACCAATTCCATGTTGAGTATGTTGTCCTTCGCCGCACCGTATTTGTACGAGCCTATGCCCATACCGTTGGTGGATATCCAGGCTCCGATGGTGGCCGACGGGAAGCTCGAGGGATACGAACCTACGATGTATCCTTTCTTCATGCAGGCATCCAGAAGCTCTTTCCACGTGCACCCCGAGTCGACTTTGACGTAGAGCTCCTCTGTGTTGATCTCCCTGACCTTGTTCATTTTTGAGGACAAGTCTATAACAATGCCTGCGGCGGTGGGCATGCATCCACCCAACCCCCACGAAGAGTTGCCTCTCGGGATTATCGGTATCCCGTGTTTGTATGCGATGCTCATTATGCCGGCGATGTGGGATACTGACGAGGGTCTCACCACCACATTCGGAATGTTCTTGAACGCTATGCCGGCCTCTTTGGGCAGCGGCGCCAGATCCTTGCTGTACAGCAGGAGGTCTACCCCGTTCGTTGTGACATTGTTCTTTCCCACGACCTCTTCCAGCGCGGAAATGACCGCGGGCGTGACCTCTCTCGGAAGCTCTTTCTCCTGTTCCGCAAAAGACGGCGGGCTCCATTTGAAAGACTCGCTTTCAAGGGCCCTTCCTTCGAATTTCGCAGCTTTGTTGGCAAGGGAGGAATCGCTCTCGGCGATGGACATCACGAATGCCGTGCTGCGGTCCGCGATGGTCCCGTATACGGTATCGCCGCACTCCTCGACCAACCCCTTCCAGTTATTGATGGGGACTATCGCTTTAGCGGCCTTCATGGCGCTCGGCCTGCATACCGCTTCGCATACTTTGCACCCGCTTTTCTTCTCGAGTTTGGATGCGGAGAGCTTCTCCATCATTGCGTCTACGGCCTGCTCTTCCTGATCGACCGATTCTTTGGAACCGTCGAGGACAAACACGAGTGTCTTGTTCTTTCCGCACCATGCGATGTTGCGCGGCTTTATGCTTGGGTGCTGCACGATGCCGGTTACCGCATCCTGCATCTTCCCTGCCGACTCGAACCTGTACGAGCACAGCCTGTTGACCCCTTTCGGGAATATCCTGAGGGTCGCCTCGGTCACCACGCCGAGCGTGCCTTCCGATGCGGAGAACAGCTGGGTGAGGTTGTATCCGGACATATAGTAGCCGATGTGGTCGTATCCCGTCTCGATCACGGACGCGTTGTCCACCACTATCTTGAGGTTGACCAGGTTGTCTTTCGAGCTGCCGTATTTGTATGTGCCGTAGCCGATGCCGTTGGTGACCAC
>JAKQBQ010000216.1 GCA_029574055.1 Methanobacteriota archaeon | reverse complement strand
CGTGGCCTTGCTGTCGAGGAAGCAGTTCAGGGCGGAAGCTTTTCCCTCCCTCGTTTCCTGTCGTATCAGCATGAGGCCGCCGTGTTCCTTCGCCATTCTTCTGACCACATCGTCGGTGCCGTCGGTGCTCCCGCTGGATACGACGATCACTTCTCTAAGCTCGAATCCGTCCAAGACCTGCTCGTAGACTGACCTGATCGCTTTTTCTATGTTCGCAACCTCGTTATATGCGCATATCCCCAGCGTTACAGGAATGAGTGTACTCATTGCATCCACTTTCCTCGTTTGTCTTGAACGGTCTATTTCAGCTGTATAGCTTGATGGGTTAAATTCTCTGTGTATGCCCTCGGTATCGGGGACACCGTTATCTATTGTGCCTGCCATTCGTAATAGGGAAAACATGAAGATCGTTGACGTGAACCCGTTCTTTTATCCCTTCAGGGGGGGCATCGAGCACAGGATGCATGATACCAGCAGGCTGCTCGCCGCGGAGGGCCATGATGTCACCGTCCTTACCGGCAGGCTGCCGGATACTTCCGAGGAAGAGACTACCGCGGAAGGCTACCGGATAGTAAGACTCAGATCAACGCTTATCAACATATACAACCCCCCTTTCATTTCTTCAAAGGATGTCCTTGAGACGCTGAAAAGCTTGGATCCGGACATCGTCAACTACAATTACAGATGGGCTCCCAGCTACAACAAGGACCTCAAAAGATATGATGGGAAGAAGGTGTTCACATTCCACAACATGTGGGGAGAGGGGATAGGGATGCAGGCGAAGATGTCTGAAGCAAATGATAAAAGATTCACCTCATGCCTCAACACCTTCGGCCATGTGATCGCAGTGAGCGATTACGTACGGAACGATCTTATCAGAAGGGGCTATTCGCCGGAATACGTCACAGCGATCCCGACCGGGTTGTCCAAGTATCCGGAGGTGGGGAAGGGGGACGGCGACCATATATTGTCTTTAGGGAGACTCGTAAGGACCAAAGGATTGGATCATCTCGTGGAGGCCATGAAAGATGTCGACCACAAGCTGATCATATGCGGACGGGGACCTGACGAGGAGCGTCTGGCAAAGCGGATCAAGCAGCTCGGCCTTGAAGAAAAGATAGTGATGAAGGGATGGGTGTCGGAGGAGGAAAAAGAAGATCTGATGGGATCGTGCAGGTTCTTTGTCATGCCCTCCCTGTTCGAATCCCTCGGGTTGGCGGCGATAGAGATCATGGCTCACGGAAGACCGATAATCCACACGGATGTGAACGGCCTTCCCGAGACCGTCAGGGACGGCGGCATCTCGGTGCCTCCGGGCGACCCTGCGGCTCTGTCCGCGGCTATCAACATGCTCCTTGACGATCCGAAGTATGTAGAGGAGCTTGGCAAGAACGCCCTGACGCAGGCGCAGAAGTATAGGTGGGATGGATTGATACCGAAAATAGAGGCGGTTTACGAAAAAACCATTTCCGGAGAGTATTCCGCCAAGGATATTCGGAAGGGCATCTGACCAAATAGGATATTATCCATGAGTGCCATTGACTATCCGATCAAATGAGCGGCCTTTTTGACCAATTCGCAAAACACAGGGAGGGCATTTTGTACCTTGTGTACGGTGCTGGCACTGTCCTTGTCAGTTGGGCCACATATGCCGTCTTCGTTAGGATGGGCATCGACATCAACATCAGCAACATCCTTTCTTGGATCTGCGCCGTGTCGTTCGCCTTCGTCACGAACAAATGGTTCGTGTTCCGGTGCCGCTCCCTCGAAAAGGTCGTTATCGCAAAAGAACTCAGTTCGTTCTTCTTGTTCCGTATAGTCACCGGGATCATCGCGGCAGTCCTCTTCCCGATCCTTGTGCATGTGGGGTTGGATCAATCGCTTTTCGGCGTTGAGGCCCTGATCGCAAGGATCGCTGTCAGCATCATAGAGATCGTCTTGAATTATGTGGCAAGCAAGTTCATCGTGTTCAGGAAGAAAAAGGAAAATGCCTGAGAGGCATTGTTTGCGAATCAGTTGATGTAATCGAGCCAGCGCTCGTATTTCGGATCGTTGCCGGTGGCGGCGGCGTGGAATTTGGCATGTATCTTCTCCGTGACCTTGCCGATCTTCCCATCGCCGATCACCCTGCCGTCTATGTACGTGACGCCGACGACCTCGGCGGCCGTTCCGGTCATCCAGACCTCTTCCGCCGTCACGAGCTGGGTGCGCGTCAATTCCGTCTCCACGACATCGTATCCCATGTCGCGCGCGATCTGCATGACTGAATTCCTCGTTATGCCGTCCAATATGCACTCCGACACCGGAGGGGTAATGATCCTGCCGTTCCTAAAGACGAATATGTTCTCCCCGGTACACTCGGCAACTTGTCCGACGGAGTTGAGCATGACGGCCTCGTTCGCTCCCTGACGGACGGCCTCCCTCTTTGCAAGACATGATGTTACGTATGTCCCGTTGACCTTCGAACCCGTCGGGCTGCAAAGGTTATCGGGCCTGTGCCAGGATGATGTGATCACTTTAGCGCCCTCTGTCGAGGCGCTGCCGAGATACGATCCCATGTACATGCATGTTATAGCCAGACTTGCCGGGACCCCGACGGGGTTCAGGCCTACCTCTTCGCCGCTCAGGAACACGCAGGGTTTGACATAATCGATCTTCTTGTTCGCTTTTATGCTTGTTTTGACAGCTTCGATTATCTCGCCGACGCTGTATG
>JAKQBQ010000123.1 GCA_029574055.1 Methanobacteriota archaeon | reverse complement strand
CGAGGTACGGTAACAATATGCAGAAATCGCGGTATGAACAGCGGATGCCATGCGAAGGTTAATGAGAAATGAGGGGTATTTGGGGTTAGCGGGTCAACTTTTAATGGAATATGGTAGCCTCGCGCAGATTCGAACTGCGGTCGCAGGATCCAGAGTCCCGCATGATTGACCACTACACTACGAGGCTGTTAAACTTCCTCAACACAGCTTTACTTTAATATTTTTCTGTCACTTCCAAGGTGGCACAATTATCTCAAAGGCCGCCGTAGAGTTTATTTTTCGCATAGGTGTAGTTAAGCTTCGCTGCCTTTTCGTACCAGCGCACAGCTTCCTTGCGGTTCCGGTCCACACCCCATCCGTTCTCGTGAAGGATGCCCATGCAGTACATCGCAGCGGGGTCCTCATCCAACGCATCCCTGAATATGTCCATGGCCTCTTTGTATGCCGGATCCCCTCCGATCCCGTTCCTGTAGAGGATGCCGATGTTGTACGAAGCATCGTCATCGTCTCTGTCCACCGCCTTCAGATACCAATCCATCGCGATCCCGTAATCGCGGTCCACAGCGATCCCGCACGAGTAGAGAAAGCCCATTGTGTTCAGCGCAACAGTGAGGCCGAGCTCTGCGGCCTTCCTGTACCGGCGCAAAGCCTCTTCACAGCTGCGTTCCACTCCCAGCCCGTTGAAGTGGAGGCTGCCGATGTTGTATATGGCGCGGCCGTAGCTGGGACTTGACTCCACAGCCTTCAGATACCAGTCCATGGCCGCCTTGTAATCGACATCCACTCCGTGCCCGTCCCTGTAAAGGCAGCCTACGCTGTTCATCGCATCGGAGTTGTGGGGATCCGCCTCAAGGACTCTCATGTACCAGCGCATGGCTTCTTTGTAGTCCTGCTTCACTCCCAGCCCGTGTCGGTAGAGGTCGCCTATGGTCCTCATCGTAAAAGCGGTGTTGGGGTACTTCTTCAGGTCTTCAAGGCAATCCCGCATCATTTTCTTATAGTCGGCATCTACGGGTTTCCCGTGATGATATTCGACCCTCATGCCGGTTATGGAGAAGTCGTTGTTCGGGTACCCGTCGGTGACCATTCTGAATCGGGGCTCGGCTCCGCCGCTGCCGTCCGCGCAGTTCTTGTTATGCATCCATTCCACCCCGCGAATTGTACGATGAGACACCGTTCAATAACTCCCGCGCTGCGGGAGGTTCTCGGCAAAGGCCTGTTCAGAGGACGGCCTTTTTCACCTGTTCGAATATCTCATCTATGCTTCCGACGCCTTCGACGGTCAGGAGTTTCCCCTTCTTCTCATAGTAGTCGATCAGCGGCATGGTGTTGTCGCGGTAGACCTTCAGCCTGTTGAGCACTGTTTCTTCCTTATCATCGTCTCTTTGATAAAGGTCGGAACCGCACTTGCCGCACTTGCCGGGCTTCGCCGGCGGGTTGTACTCAAGGTGGTAGACGGCGTTGCACTTGGGGCAGGAGCGCCTTTTTGTGAGCCTGACCACAAGCTCCGAGTCCTTGACGTCAAGGTTCAGGGCAAGATCCACGTTGACGATCTCTCCGAGGGCATCAGCTTGTTCGACCGTTCTCGGATATCCGTCGAATATAACACCGGTCCCCTTTCCGAGGGAGGCGATCTTCTCTTTCATGAGGTTTATTATAAGGTCGTTCGGCACAAGGGCGCCTTTGTCCATGTACTCTTTCGCCTTGAGGCCGAGGGGCGTCCCGTTTCTGGCCGCTTCCCTGAGCATGTCCCCTGTGGACAATCTTACAAACCCGAATTCCTGGCCAAGCTTCTCCCCCTGGGTCCCTTTGCCGGATCCCGGCGGGCCCAGAAGGACGATCATCGTCTTCATGCCTTCCGATTATTCGTTCAAAGCTTAAAAGACTATTTCTTGGATGAAACGGTCTTTCTCAAACCATCATTCCGGTTTCTTGGCGGCATAGGCGGCCGCATAGGCCTCGATCTCTTTGTTCATCCTGTCAAAGAGCATTCTCGCGGTCTCGTCCTCGGAAGGGACCGGGATATGGGTTATGGTGTGTCCCTTCGTCTCACCGTACAGATAGGACCTCTTCGGCTCATACGCAACGGTCTCCACGAGGGCATCCTTCGCATCCTGGTACTCTGTGATCGTTATCGCCTTCACCTGCACCACGCTCTTGCTCTTCTCGTTCACGAACACGTAGCAGAGCGATGTCGTTATCTCCCTGACGCGGAAACTGGAGAAGGACGGCACCGGAAACCGTTTTACGATATACCATTCGCCGATCTTCATTTCTTCAACTTTGACCATTACCATTCCTCTTGCATCCGAGGATTCCTTAGCAGCTTAAAAGGATATATCCCAACTTCCAGCTTTTTGGTTCATGTGTATGTTTTATAAAAGAAAAAACGAATGTGGTAGATGGTGTTAATCATGGAGCAGAGAATTATAGACAGCATTGAGAAGATCGTAGGCAAGGATGGATACTCCACGAAGCCCGCAGACCTGTACACCTACGGGTTCGATGCGTCGATTTTCCACAACAGCCCCGATATCGTGATCCAGCCGAGGACCACCGAGCAGGTCTCGGAGATAATGAAGATCGCCAACAGGGAGAGGATACCTGTGGTGCCGAGAGGGGCAGGGACAGGATTGTGCGGGTCCGCCGTCCCGATAAAGGGCGGCATAGTAATGGCCATGCAG
>JAKQBQ010000119.1 GCA_029574055.1 Methanobacteriota archaeon | reverse complement strand
CGAGGTAGGGTACGGAAGGAGATGGAAGGTCGAGTGTGCATTCTCGGACTTCAAGAGGCTGCTCTCCGAGACGCTGAGGTCGAGGAACCTGGACATGATGGCCGCCGAACTCTACTGGAAGGTGCTGACCTTCGATCAGTACAAGGAAGTGAGGAAGAACCTGGCGGGCTCAGAGTAATTACCGAACACAGTTAATGAAAGCGAAAAACTTAAATAGTATATCTGTAAAATGCATCATATTCGCCACGCTTCGGCAAGAGAATATTGTACTCTCTACGAGGCATATACTATTTAAACCTATGGATATACAAAAGCATACATTTAAATTACCCTCCACATTTTTTGGGGAATCTTTTGGGTGTCTTTATGAAGTATGTATGAGCGCATTATGCGCGGCATTCTCCCCCTTCCTGCGATGGATGCATGCTCCGAATGTGCCTTATATCAAACTTCGAACGACCCCGGATGAACGTTTTGAGCGGCTCGCAAAACGGTGTCATTGAAAATATAATATACCATCTTACACGTTTACTTGGTTTGTATGTATGTTTATATCATAGGGGGATTCCTCGGGAGCGGGAAGACTACACTTTTGATGAGACTAGCTTCCATGTATAGTAAAAAGGGGGTTAAGGTGGCGATCTTGGTCAACGAATCGGGAGAGGTCGGCGTCGACGGGGCCACCCTTAAAGCTGAGGGATACGATGCCATCGAACTGCCCGACGGATGCATTTGCTGTTCCCTTTCGGGGACCTTGCAGGCAGCGCTCAAGAACATAAAGAGGGACATCGACCCCGCCGTGATGATCATAGAGCCCACCGGATTGGCCCTCCCCCATAAAGTTAGGGAGTTGGTCAACATATCGATGATCGACCCCGACGGTATGTACATCATCGGCATAGCCGACATACAGAGGTTTGACGACTTGATTAAAAGAAAAGAAGAATTCTTCAAAAGGCAGATGTTCGCCGCGGACTTCATACTGATCAATAAAAGCGACCTTGCCACGCCCGAGAAGATGGATGCCGTCATCAAATGGTTGAAGACGGAGTACCCCGATAAACCGATGATACCGGTGTCCACGAAGACCGGAGAGAATCTGGACAAGGTCTACGAGATGATGCAATGAGCGCACATGACCACGATCACAAGCACAGCCACGATGGGGACTGCCACTGCAAAGAATGCGAAGAGAAGAAGGAGAATGAAGAAAGGTCTTCCATCGAGGAGGCGGGAGGCGTTGCGGTGGGCCTAAAAGGGCACATACACGGCTATAATGCGGATGTGGCCGCCAGGTTCTCCAACGCTCTTCTCACGACAGGAAAATGGGTGGAGAAGGAATCCGGCTCCCTGCTCGGACACATAAAAGCGGCGATCTACGACTCCGAAGGGAAAGGGTTCACGCTGAACCTCACAGACGTGAGCGCCGGCGTGGAGCAGCACGGCACGATGCCCCCTCAGGAAAAAGTGAACTTCAACTTCATGTCGGCCGTGGTCGACGTAGACCCCCATATGCTGGAGCATGTGATGATGGACGCGCTGGAGGACAGCGGCATAGACTATCATCTGGAGGGCGGGCACCATCACGAACACGGCCATGGCCACCATCATCACGATGAGGAATGCGAACACTGCCGCGACCATGATCACGATCACAGCCATGACCGCCATCACCACGATGAGGACGGCAAGGTCTGTCACTGCGAAGCCTGCGAGGAACGCAGGAATGAGGAGGCCAAAAGAGCCGAGGAGGGCTCCTTTTGGGATAAAATAAGGAGGAGGAAAAAATGAGATACGGAATATCGCTGGACATGGGTACCAGCGGAACAAGGGCACACAGCGTGGATCTTTCTGACGGGAAGATACTATCTACATCGGTAACAGACTGCCACCCGCTGCCCGGCGCCAATATAATGGACCACCTGACGTTCTGCATCAATGTGGGGACCGAACTCGCGCACAAGATCGTCATGGACACCGTGAACAAGGTGATAAGGACACTGGACGTCGATCTGAAGAAGGTCGAGAAAGTGTCCATATGCGGGAACCCGATACAGCTTTCCCTGTTCCAGGGCCTGCCTGTTGACGACCTTGCCTTCGCGGGCGAGAATGCCCACAAAGCGAGAGGCATAAAGGTGCTTGAAAGGAATGCGGGGGTATTCTCCGCCGTCGATGTGGGCATGGATGTGCCCGACGGCTGCGAGCTGTATGTTCCGCCCTCGATCAGGCACGAGATAGGCGCGGATGCGCTTGCTATGATGTACAAGAGCGGATTCCTGGAGCAGAAGGAGAACTGCCTGGTCACCGACTACGGAACGAATGCGGAAATGGCGCTGAAGGTCGGCGACGACATCTTCACAGGCTCCGCCGCAGCGGGGCCGGCGATGGAAGGGCAGTCCATAAAACACGGCATGCTCGCCGGACCGGGAGCCATTAGCGACCTGGAATACGATTTCCAATGGAGATGCATGGTCTTGGATGAGAACATAATGCCTCAGCCCGGCGATAAGGTGGACTTCAATCTCAATATGATCACCGATGAGGGGCCTATGCATGGGAAAGCAAAAGGCATCACCGGCACCGGCGTGATCGCCGCTGTCGCGGCGGCGCTGGCCGGGAACCTCTGGAAAAGAGGAAAGCTGACCAACAGCGACGAGAGGATGGTCTTCCAAGACAGGATATACATCGATTCGCACGACATCTCGGAAGCGTGCAAGGCCATCGGGGCCATGAGGGCCGGCCATTTCACCCTTGTCGAAAAGGCGGGCATTAAATTCGATGACCTCAGGATAATGTACATGGCAGGCGCCTCCGGAACATATGTGGATGCCGTCAAAGCAAGAGAAGTGGGGCTGCTGCCTCCCTCCTGCGACAAGATCTACCAATACGGCAATACGTCGCTCGCCATGGCAACCGATATATTGAGGAATCCCGAGCTTCTCGACGAGCTTCAGAGCATAGCCAACGGCATAAGGGCCAACCACGTCATGTTCGCTTCCGACCCGACATTCGAGCAGATATACATCCAAGAGCTGGCCTATTGGGACGAGGGGATGAGCATGGACATGTACAACACCTACAACGAGATGTTCGATATCCAGCCTCTGCCCAAGGTACAGGGGATACCCGAGGTCTTCCGCATGGTGGCCCGTGACATACCCGTCCTGGGTGCCGGCGGCCTGCGTATAATCCACGACATAGGGACAGAGCTGAAGGGGTACATGGAAGGATGCACAGGATGCAAGAAGTGCGAGAAGGAGTGCCCGGAGAAAGCGCTCGTTGTCACGAAGGACAAGCAGATCGTCATTAAGACGAAGAACTGCCTGGGTACGGCGTGCTACAGATGCCAGTTCTCATGTCCGGACAAGGTCTTCAAGTACGACACGCTGAAGCTTGATGCCTGAAAACAATAAACGGGGGGTCTCCCCCCATCCTTATTTCAATAATCCATTACGTTCTCTTCTTCCAGCTCGGTGAGTATCCTTTTGCGCAGCGCAGCGAACTCCCGATCCGCACGATCCCTCGGGCGAGGCCAGGGGATGTCGATTATCTCTTTTATCGCGGCCGGGCGTTTTGTGAGCACCACGATCCTGTCTGAAAGGAACACCGCTTCATCCACGGAGTGCGTGACGAAAACAATGGTCTGATCGGTCTTCTCCAATATCTTCAGGAGCTGCACCTGCATGATGTTCCTCGTCTGGGCATCCAGGGAGCCGAAGGGCTCGTCCATCAGTATGACGTCGGGGTGGCCGACAAGGGCCCTGGCGATCCCTACGCGCTGCTTCATCCCTCCGGAGAGCTCATGGACGCGGGAGTCGATGAACTTCTCCAGTCCTGCGAGTTTGATGTACTTCTCCGCCCTCTCTTTGCGCTCCTCTTTCGGAATGCCCGCGAGCTCCAATCCGAACTCGACATTCTTCCTGACGGACCTCCACGGGAACAGCGCAAAGTCCTGGAACACCATTCCTCTGTCGGATCCCGGGGCGGCGCAAGGCCTCCCGTCAATGTGTATCTCTCCGGAAGTGGGCTCGATCAGGCCGGCGATGAGCCTGAGTATGGTCGTCTTTCCGCTTCCGGACGGCCCGACCAGCGTTATCAGCTCGCCTTTCCTGATGTCGAGGGTGAAATTGTCCAGGACCACTGTCTCGGACTCGTCGCGTTTGAAGATCTTCACCAGGTTCCTGATGCTTATGTGGGCGTCGTCGGATGTGGCGGAGGATTCGCCCCATGTGCAGCCTGCATTTCCTTCCCAATTCATACGTCCATCCCCGTCCTCTTTGCCACTATCCTGTGTATCAGATCCGCCACGCCTACCGTGAGCAGCCCGAGCACCCCGATTATCACCAATCCGGCATATGCGCCGGGCCAATATCCTGCGTTCGCCTGCGTGGCAAGATAGAACCCTATCCCCATGAGGGGGGTTGCGTACAGTTCCGCCGCGACGATGCACATCCACCCTATTCCCAACCCTATCTTTATGCCGTTCATGACGTAAGGAACGGCAGAAGGCACCATGACCTTGTAGAACACCTGGAGCTGCGATGCGCCCAGCGTCTTCGCCGCGTCGATCCAATTGGGGTCTATCTTCCTCACTCCGAATATGACGTTCGTCAAAAGCGGGAAGAATATGCCCACGAACACCACCAGCATCGGCCCTATCGTGTAACCCAGCGAGAGAATGAATATGGGTGCCCATGCGATCGGCGCTATCGGCCTGAGCACCTCTATCACAGGGTTCGAGAAGTCCCTCAGCAGCTTGGAATATCCGAGCACGAGGCCCAACGGCACGGCCACCGCCAGCGCCAGGATGAAACCCCTGACGAAGGTTGACAGGCTGGCAGATATATATTGTCCCAAGGTCCTGTGCGTCATCCTGTCGCCGTTCAGATAAAGGTCGACAAGAGCGTTCCACGTTTCCAAAGGAGTAGGTATGGCGGTGTTGCCGGTGACCACCGACACCGCCCACCATACCAAGATGAAAAGGGTCAACGAGATAACAGCTATCACCAAGGTCCTTGCGAACCGGTGATTTTTGTTATTCTCGTCGTATTTAATTCCTAAGATCCGACTCATTGCATTACGCCTTGACGAGTTCTCCGTTTATAACCGTTATTGTAATGGGCGGTGCTCCCAATAGGCCGAATGAGGCGTTGCCGTTCTGGATGGCGGTCGCGACGCCCGGTCCGTTCGTTGCTCCGGAGAACGTGACATTGAGTCCGTATTCCTCGAAGAAGCTCTTCGACTCATCGCCGCCAAGCTTTGTGTTGGCGATGTGGATGGCTATCTGGTGTATGTCTCCCATGATGACGGCTACGGTCAGATCGGTGGTGCCCGATATGCCCGACGTCCCATTGGGATCGTCCAAGAGCTCGAAGGCCTTCAGCAGGAAGCTGTCGTCCATGAATCTCTCCGCGAATTCCTCGCCGTTGTCAAACCCAAGGTCAGAAAGCGTCCTGTTAGTTGCTCCGAGTTCAACCAGGCTCTCCGCCAGGTTCGGTATCTGTTCGTCCAGGTACGCGAGGGGTGTGCCTGTGTTAGCGCCATAAGTGAATATGACCGTGTCCATGGCGTCCTTGATCTCCTGTTCGGTGAAGTTGGGGCCCGCCACGCTCTTTGCTACCTCTACGAGTTTAGCGTATTCCGCGCTTCCCTCGCCTGCTCCCAGCGCATTGTTGACCCAGTCGACCGCCTTTACGTATGCCGCAAGGAATCTGACGGTCTCGTCCTCATTCTCTGAGGTGAATCCATGGAATCCCGCTATCACACAGCAAGCGTGTCCCGGGAAAAGATCGTTCGTCAGAACAAGCGGCTTGAACTTCGGATCGTCGACGATCTTCTGATACTGGGGCTGCCACAATGAGCCTCCGTCGATGAATTCGTCGCCCAGTGCGGCTGTTGCATTGGGTATATTGGCGATGAAGTAGACCGTATCCGGTGCATTATTATCGCCTCCGGCTTGGTACGCGGCGAACTTCATGCCCATGCCCTCAGCGATCTGAAGGAGCTGGACGTGCTGTATCGTCGATACTCCGGGGGTTCCGAAGACCTTGCCCTCCCAACCCGATTTTATCGGTGTCGGTATAGGTTTGCTGAAATCGAACATTGTGTTGATGTCGATGTCTTCTTTTATGTAGATGCCTGAGCCGTCTGTATTGACCCCGGCAAGGAGATTGATCTCTTTGTCTTTGTCCTGGGTAAGGTAGAATACTCCTATTCCGACCGCCGCAATGACAAGAACGACAATGACTATTGCTGCTATGATCTTGCCTTTCAATTGATCACCGACCGAAAGACCGCCTACAATGTATTTAACCTTTAAAGGATAATATTTCCTTTAAGTGATAATATTTCATCTCGAATATCATTAAGCGGAACACCGCAAGGCCGTCCGCGGCATCCGGAACACATATATTCAGATGTTCCCGCACAAGTAATATGAACGGCAATAGGGATGAAGGAGCATATGCGTGTTTCCGTGAACGGGATAGGGATCAACTACGAAGCGGAAGGGGAAGGCCCGCCGATCATATTGCTGCACGGCAACGGAGAGGATCACACCATCTTCGATCGTCTTGTCAGTGAGTTGAAAAAGGAATACAGAGTGTTCTCGATCGACACGCGGGGGCACGGCGGAAGCGAGAGGGTGCCGGTTTACCACTATTCCGACATGGTGGAGGACGTTGCGGCGTTCATTTCTGAGCTTGGGATAGAAAAACCGATATTGTACGGGTTCAGCGACGGCGGGATCGTCGGGCTGATGCTTGCTTCGAGGTATCCAGGAATGCTGTCCGGGCTCATAGCGAGCGGCGCGAACCTTTCTCCAAAGGATCTGAAACTATCATTCCGCCTGCCGATGCGCCTTAAGTATATGTACAAAAAGCACCCATTCATCGAACTTATGCTGAAAGAGCCGAACATCACCGAAGAGGATCTGAGAAGGATCGATGTTCCCGTCTTGATAACGATCGCCGAGAATGACATCATCCCCCTTTCCCACGCGGAACGTATGCGCAGGGCAATACCGGACTGCCGGCTCGTTCCGGTTGCCGGAGAGGATCATTCAAGCTACATCGTCCACTCGGACAAGCTGTTCCCCCTGATATCGGATTTTATCGAAGGAACGGCGAGATCCTTTGTTCCGGGGTCAAAAATCGCCCGCCATTGATAGATATTTAGTGCAAGGGAAGGGATTTGAACCCTTGTATCACTATTGTGAGCAAGTTAAAGGCGGCAAGGGCGGATATCCTAACACCTGACAAGACTGTATCAATCCCTGTCGAGACCGTCGAATTCATGGTGTGTGTTCGGAGTAATTCAGAATAAACTCTGAATACACCTATATGTGGAAAAAGAGATAAATATCAGTGATGCCGATTTATGCATAGCGTAAAGCCGGAGTCCATGTGCGTATGAAAAATTCGCGCACACCTCCGGTAGCTCATTTTTCATCGGTGATGCTCTCAATGCGGGTTCGATTTTTATCTTGACTGCTGCGCCGCAGCAGTTATCTTCAAAAAAAGACCATCGAGTTAATTGAATATGGTGCAAGGGAAGGGATTTGAACCCTTGTATCACTAAGAACAGGATCCTAAGTCCTGCGCCGTTTCCGTGCTTGGCTACCCCTGCCTGCCAACAGTGAGAACGCTTTTTGTTATTATCGTTTTTGTACAGACCGCCCTTCTTGGGGGATCTGCGTAAAGAGCTGCTGTGGCTCCTTCTTTCATTGAGGCTGATAACTTATACGACGAATTAAAAACGGAAGCGGAGCTGTGCCTGGAAGCAGGCGCGATCGGTCTTCGCGGCGGAGCATGGGGCGCCGTTGGAATGAAGATGGCCGCAGGTAACCTAAAAGAACTGAGGGACAAGATCGATCACGACAAGACGAAGGAGCCGTCCTTTCTCATGATCCTCACGCCCGCGGGGTACGCGTACCGCCGCGAGGACGGAGTATATGTCGTGCCGATAGGCCGCCTAAAGGATTAATGGGGGGCGGGGCCCCCTTTTGTTTGAAAATAAGTTTGAATCGATCGCCCGCTGCTTATCCGCCGATGCTCGGGCGCTTCAGGTCCTCCTTCTGAGTATGAAGTAGGCTGCACCCGCTATCAGCAGACCGGCGATCACCGCTATCACGATTATCAGTAAGACCGTGTTGTTGTCCGGATCTTCTGCTTCCGTGAATAACAGTTGTATCTGCACGGACGGATCGAGACCGATGAGGGTCAGCTCGGCCGTTTTGTATACTGAGGTTCCCACTCTCCATTCCAGGAACTCGTAACCGTCGTCCGCCACAGCTCTGAGGACGTATCCTTCCTGCAACAAGACTCCGGGAACATACGGCGAGAACTGTGAGCCGTCCGTACTGTATTCCGCGCTTCCGCCATTCCCTATGTCGACGGTGAATCCGTCGTCAACTCTTTGACCCACGCCGCTCGCGACTATTGTGTGGTTGGAGTTCACGTTGCTGAAGGTGTACGACCCTTTCCTGACGTCATCCTGAGACAGGGCTCTGCCGTCAATCGTCACCGAAGAAGCGGAGAAGTTCAAGGTCAGGCTGCCTCCCTTGCTTACAGATACCTGTCCCGCCGGAGATATGGTTGCTCCGTCGCTTGCAGAGGATGTGATGGCGTAGCTTTTTCCCGGTGAGGTGGTTCCTCCGCCTCCGGGCTGCTGCACCGTAAGCGTGAAGGTGATCGTTGCATCCGGCGATGTACCGTTGCTTACTGTAAGCACGACCGGGTATGTCCCCGCCGTTAGACCGACGGCGATGTCCAGAGCCATTATGGCACTGTTCCATGTTATGGCAGCATTGCCGCTGGTCGTCACCGTGAACGGGGATGTGCCGGTGAGCGTGAAGGCTCCTGTGGAAGTCGCCGCGTAACCCTCAGTAAGGGTCATGGTGGTCGGGCCGGTGATGCCGGGAGCGATCGAGACAGTGCTCACCGTCAGCGTGAAGGTGATCGTTGCAT
>JAKQBQ010000118.1 GCA_029574055.1 Methanobacteriota archaeon | reverse complement strand
CGCAGGCTACAGCAAGCGACGTGAACAGCGTGAGCGACAGTGCTGCGATGAGTAGCTTTTTCCTAGATAGTGGCACTATGTAACAAATGCGTTTTCTTTGCTTTAATACTTAACTGCAACGGGCTTTTCGGATGCCCTCTGTGTCGGGAGCCTCCTTTTTTTCTTTGATGGGAGGTGCGGAATGGATGCTGTTCTGCGTAAGTATAATTAAACAATAAGCATGTTCAGGGCTATGAAGCTCTTAAATGACCGCAGCACCGGGTTCGCCTGGTTCGGGATACTCGGTGTGGCGGTATTCATGACCATATGGCTATTCGCATCGGCGGCCGACCCTGCCTGGGAGTTCGGCGTGAATACGCTTTCCGAATTCGGCATCTCGGACACGGACGCAAAACTCTTCTTCAACTTCGGCTGCATGATCACAGGAATACTGATGGCAGTTTTCGGTGTCGGTCGGGCAGCATACGGAAAGAACGTCGGCCACTCGGTCGGCGGGTCCATGATCTTCGTTGCGGGCGTCGCCCTTGCACTCGTAGGGGTGTTCACGATGGATCAGGGCTATGTGCACAGCTTCGTCGCGGTGGTTGCGGCGCTGTTCATCTTCATGGCGATGATCGCCATCGCCGCCGGGAACTGGGCCGCAGGCAAGAAGGTGCTCGCCGGGGTCGGCGTGGTAATGGTATTCATGCTGTCTGCCATGGCAATTGCCTACGATGTTGCAATGCTTGAGGCATACGGGATCATCCTGGCTATGATCTGGTTCCTCTTGGAAAGCATGAACATGATACTCTCTAGCGGTAAGGATTAATAAGAAAAACAAAGATAGCGGGATAGGTGTAAAAATGGAAAAGCTACCCAGAATCATCAAGATCGGCGGTGCGCTGGGATTTATAGGCGGGATAGTGGGCATCATCTGCCTGGTCCTTTTCTTTGAGATCGAGGAAAGCACGCTGACAACGGCGGGAGTATATCTCCTCGTCGCCGTCATGTTCTTCGCTTTGGCGGGAGGATTCGCCAAAGAAGGGCAGTGGTCATGGAACATGCTGCTTTTAATGACGTTCCTTACGATCGCAGTTATAGGATGTGCGGCGGTGTTCGATGCAATAGACCTTTATGCAGGCATCATACTCGCGGCCATAGGCGCGCTGATAATCGCCAGCCTTGCCATGCCGTCTTCCAAGACCTGGGCGAACAGGGCGAGATTCTAAACCCTTATGCCCGGCAGCGGGCATTTTTTATGTATATTTTAAACATGTTGGAGTACGTTTAAATTCTATGCTACCTATGTATTACCGTGGACTCGAAGTATACGTTCGCCTTAAGGAAGATAGCATTACTGAGGGGAATAGAAGATTACGTCGTACTGTCGTCAAGGGAGCTTGGCGATGCCTTAGAAATGAGCCAGCAGTCTGCATCCAAGCGGATATTGGAGCTATTGGATGAGAAGCTCATCATAAGGGACCTGGGCGCAAGGAAACAGCGCATAAAGCTCACGCAGAAAGGCGTGGACGAGCTGAAGCAGGAGTACAGCGAATACAGAAGGATATTCGAGGTCAGCGACCAGATAACCCTGCACGGAGTGGTCTCCGAAGGCATGGGGGAAGGCGGATATTACATCTGCCAGGTCGGTTACATGACCCAATTCGAAGAAAAGCTTGGATTCCGGCCTTTCGAGGGCACGCTGAACATTATCGTCGACAGAGAGGATGCCGGCAAATTGGATCTGATCCGCAGCGCGCCGGGGGAGACGATCTACGGATTCACACAAGAAGGAAGGACATTCGGCCGCGCTATAGCGCATAAGGCGAAGATCAGGAACATCGACTGCGCCATCGTCATGCCGGACCGCTCCCATTACGAGAATGTGATCGAGATAGTGTGCCAGTACCACCTGAGAAGGACCCTCAGCATCGGCAACGGGGACCGCGTCGAGATCAAAGTGAAGGTTTGATCACCTTATCTTTTGGACCACGGACCTGAATATCGGCAGGCCGTCCCCTTCCATCGACCGGCAGTTCCTGGTCCAGTCGGAGTGCGTCAGCCTGGTGATCACCCTCTCGGGGTGCGGCATCATTCCCATGACGTTCCCGGCCGGGTTGCATATGCCTGCGATATCCGACTCCGTGCCGTTGGGGTTCCATGGGTACTCTGCTTTGCTTCCGTCCTCCTTGACGTACCTGAACACTATCTGGTCGTTATCCTCAAGCCTCTGTACGAAGTTGGGGTCAAGGCTCAGGAGCTTGCCTTCCGCGTGCGCTATCGGCATCACCAGCGTCCTTCCCTTTTCGATAGATGATGTGAATATGCATTTCCCCCTGTTGTCATTCCTAAGAACGGTGGGTCTGCATTCGAACCTTCCGGAGTCGTTCGTGTACAGAGCTGCCGTAGCGGTTTTCGACATGGTCTCATCGAACGCCGGCAGCAGCCCAAGCTCCACCAGTATCTGGAATCCGTTGCAGACGCCCAACACGGGCCTGCCGTCATCGACGAACCTTTCGACCTCTTTCCCGATCGAGCTCCTTATCCTCGCTGCGAGTATCGCTCCTGCACGTATGTAATCTCCCGCGGAGAATCCGCCCGGAAGAGCCAGTATGTCGTAGTCCTCAAGATCCTTTCTTGTTTCAGGCGGCGTTTTGCCTATCAGCTGCTTAAGATGCACCTTTTCCGCTTGAGCGCCGACGGCGCGGAACGCGTCCGCCATCTCATCCTCGCAGTTCGTCCCCTCTATTGTAAGGACGCACACTTTGACATCTTCCGGCCTCATTGGTTGGATCCCCCCATGATCTTCCATATCGGATCGCTCCAAGCCTTTCTCATGTCTTTGACAGATATGCTCACGCCCGCCTTCGGAATGGAAAGAGCGTTCCCGCCCGTCCTGCCTATCTTGACCGCATAGCCTTTCATGATATCCTTGAATGAGGCTGCGTTCTTCTCGTCCACCTCGACCAGCCATCTCGAGTTGCTTTCCGAATACAGGGCGCGTTTCATATCCGGACCTTCTGCCTGGATGTCTATCTCCGCGCCGATGTCCCCGGATATGCACATCTCCGCCATACTGACCGCCAGCCCGCCGTCCGAGCAGTCGTGGCAGCTCAGCACCAGCTTCTTGTCCATTGCTTCAAGGAGCTTGTCCATTGTTTCTTTAAGGCGTTCAATATCGACGCCCGGCACGTCCCCTCCGCTGCCGCCGTATTTGCGGAAGAGGAGGGAACCTCCCATCTCATCCAGGGTCTTGCCTACCAGGAAGATCGTGCTTCCTTCTTTCTTCAGATCGGCGGTGACCGCCTTCCTTGTATCATCAATCAGCCCGCACCCTACTATCATCGGCGTCGGGAGCACGCTGACCCCGCCCGACCCTTCGTTGTAGAGGCTCACATTGCCGGAAGGTATCGGAATGCCGAGCCCTTTGGCGAAATCGCCGATGCCCCTCACCGCCTCCCTGAACTCGCCGAGCCTTTCGGGCTTCTCGGGGTTTCCGAAGTTGAGACAGTCTGTGATCGCGTTCGGCCTTGCGCCGACCGCCACGATGTTGCGGCATGCCTCGTCCATGCTGGACATCCCGCCTTTGTAGGGGTCCAGCGCCGTGAACCAGGGGTTGCACCCGGTCGTCACCGCCAGACCTTTCATGCTGCCCCGAACGGGCATGAGTATCGCCGCGTCCCCGGGTCCTGTCATGTTAAGCTTGCCGACCATCGGGCGTATCGCGGTAGCTCCTCTCACCTCATGGTCGTACTGCCTTATCGCCCACTCCCTGGATGCGATGTTGAGATCGGAAAGCAGAGAAAGGATCACCTCGTTGTTTCCCGGAAGGTCCGGGAACACCTCGTCTTTTTTCGTGGATACCTTAGGCAGAGTGTACGGCCTGTCGTAGAGCGGGCCGCCCGTCAGGAACTCGAGGTCCATTTCGAACACCTTCTCCCCTTTCCAGAAAAGCCTCATGCGCTCGGAGTCCGTGGTCTTTGCGATCGGCGTCGCCGATACGTCCCACATCTCGAATATCTCAAGTATCTTCTCCACATTCTCGGGCTTGCAGGTGCACATCATGCGCTCCTGGGACTCGGATACCCAGATCTCCCACGGCGCAAGCCCTTCTTCTTTGAGCGGTACCTTCTCCATGTCCACATCGGCGCCGCATCCTCCCGCCAGCGCCATCTCGCCTACCACGCAGCTGAGGCCGCCTCCTCCGAGGTCCTTCATGCCGGTGATGAGCTTTTGCTCGTTCACTTTAAGGCAGGCGTGTATCACGGGCTCCTTCGTTATAGGGTCGCCGAGCTGTACGGCGCCCCTTGAATCGTCATCCGATGTTGCGGTGAGGTCCTGCGACGCGAAGTTCACTCCGTGTATCCCGTCCCTTCCCGTGCGTCCGCCGATCAGTATCATCACTTCTCCCGGCCCGCCCGCGAAGTTGCGCAGCAGTTCCTCCCTTTTCACAATGCCGAAGCACCCCACGTTGACCAGGCAGTTCCCGATGTACCTCTCGTCGAAGAACAACCCTCCGGTGACTGTGGGTATCCCGCACCTGTTGCCGTAATCCCTTATCCCGGATATCGCCCCGCCGAGAAGGTATCTCGGGTGCTTCACGCCGGGAGGCAGGTCCGCAGCCGTATCGATGGGGCCGAAGCACAGAGGGTCCGCGAGCCCTATGGGCTGGGCGCCCATGCATACTACATCCCTCAATATCCCCCCGACGCCGGTTGCCGCGCCGCCGTACGGCTCTATAGCAGAGGGGTGGTTGTGGCTCTCCGCCCTCAGGGCGTATCCGTGCTTGTCGTCGAACACCATCACTCCCGCGTCGCCTCTGGAAAGCACGTCTTCACGGTCGATTCCGAACACGAACTGCCTCAGAATGCTCTTGGAGCTTTTGTAGCAGCAGTGCTCGCTCCATGCTTGGCCGAGGGCCTGCAGCTCGATGTCGGTAGGGTTCCTTCCTTCCTTCTCAAAATATCCCTTGATGACCTTCATCTCATCCAGGGACAGCCCGAGGCTCATGTCGCTTGATATTCTCTTAAGGTCCTCGTCTTTCGATGCCAGGATGTTAATATCGTAAAGCTCGAAAGGGACCTTCCTTTTGACCATCAATCCTTCTCCGGTCATCTGTTCATCTCACAGTAACGCTGAAATTCTGTATCACAGGGTTTGCGAGGAGCTTTCTGCACATCTCCTCTCCGACCTTTTTAGCCTCTTCAGCCGGCATGTCCAATGTCACTTCGAAGACCTTTGCCGTTTTTACGTCAGCCACACCTTTGAATCCAAGAGATTCGAGTGTTTTCTTCGTGTTGCTCCCTTCCGGGTCCGCCACGCCTTTTTTGAGATCTATTCTGATGTCGATGATTGCCATTGCTTGACGTATCGCGCGCGTGTAATTAAATCTTCACTGCGGCATAACTGTGTTCGGTAATTACTCTGAGCCCGCCAGGTTCTTCCTCACTTCCTTATACTGATCGAAGGTCAGCACCTTCCAGTAGAGTTCGGCGGCCATCATGTCCAGGTTCCTCGACCTCAGCGTCTCGGAGAGCAGCCTCTTGAAGTCCGAGAATGCACACTCGACCTTCCATCTCCTTCCGTACCCTACCTCG
>JAKQBQ010000112.1 GCA_029574055.1 Methanobacteriota archaeon | reverse complement strand
CCACATGCCCGGATGCCTTGAAGACCTCTCTGGGATTGACGGTCTCTGAATCAATTTCGATGAACCCCTCACGTCCTCGATAGATGTCCCTCCATACCTCCACGATGTTGTTCCTCATGTTGGAGCCGAGGGGCCCGTAGTCATACATCCCGGCCACTCCCCCGTACAGCTCGAAGGAAGGCCATACGAACCCTCTGCGTTTGCAAAGGGACAGAAGATCGTTGCTGTTGACCTCTTTACTCATTGGAATTACCTATCAGAGCGCACAGAACATCAACATCGTAGATCATGCCGACAAGGTCATCCTTCGTCCCGTGTACGGGGAGCTGCCCGAAGTCGTTGTGTATCATTATGCGGGCGACCTCGTTCAGCGGTGTTTTCTTGAATATGGTCTTGGGATCCTTGATCATGTAGTCGCGGACGGTCGTGTTGTCCGGTATGTACTTGTCCGTTGCCGCATAGAAAAGCGGAAGAACATTCCTGTATCCTGCGAGTTCGGAATCGCTTATCCCCAGGCGCAGCATCGCTTCGGCATCCACCGTCTGGTCGCTGAAAAGGTCCCTGTCGGTCAGTATGCCCACGAGTTTCCCCTTTATGTCCAACACCGGCACCGCGGGGACATCGCTTATCCTCATCGCTACGACGGTATACGCCAGGGGCTCTCCTTCGTAGGCGGTCACGCAGGTTGTCCTAATGGCGTCCTCCGCTGTCATGAGGGTCCTCATCTCGCTGATCTCTTTCAGCAGATCGGTGGGGGTCACTATCCCCACGAGCCTCCCGTTCTCAATGACGGGGAGCCTGTGTATCCTTTTTGCGGAGAATATCTTTGCCGCATCGACGATGCTGTCGTCCGGTGTGACCGTGATACAGTCCTTCTTCATTATCAACGATAGCTGATCCTCATCGAATTTCCTGAATATGTCTCTCCTGGAAACGATGCCCATTAGCTTGCCGTCGGAAGCGCGTACGACCGGCAGCCCGGTCAATTTGTTCCTGACCATTATGTTGATCGCGTCGCTACGGCTTCCCGGGACTTCCACCACTATCGGCGCCGTAGTCATTATGTCTGCCACTGTCTTCATCCTGAACCGACCTCTGAAGATCTCACCAAAGAAAAAAGCACAAGCCTTTCCGATGGTGGTTCTGGCGGGTTATTTGTCTTTAGGTAATTAAGGCCATTGATTGAAAGGCTTTGAAGCGCATCACGGCTGGGGGTGGTTTGCTATGGGTTTTACCACCAATACCGGGCACTTTGCGTTCTGCACGACCTTTTCGGCAACGCTGCCCATCAGGAACTTCGAGACCCCCGTCCTTCCCAGGCTGCCCATCACGACAATGTCGTATCCTCCGGCCTCCACCTCATGTATTATGGCCTTTGCGGGTATGCCGTCAGCGAGTTTCTCGTCCACCTCCACACCGGCCTCTCCGGCCTTTTCCGCAACGTATCCGGTGGCGTGCCTCCCCTCCTCCTCCAGCGTTTCGTAGATGTTCGGCGCGGCCGCGTCTGCCGCCATGCTCGCATATGCGGAGCTGTCGAGGACGCAGAATGCCGTGATCTTCCCCCCGGACAGCAATGCCAGCTCGATAGCCACCCTTACTGCGTCCTTTGTGAGCTCGCTGCCGTCGGTCGGTACGAGTATCTTTTTAAAACTCAATCGAATTCCTCCTTTTTGGATCGTATCTGAATGCCTTTCCCCTTTCCCGCAAAACGCCGTCCATGCTGAACTCCCCGGAGTATGGAAGGACGGTCAGATCCGCGGGCATTCCGACTGAAATATGGACTTTCTTATGCGTATATAATATCTTTCTGCCGTTGCTGAACATCGGGCCGATGACATCATCCAAGGTTCCTCCCTGAGAAAGAAGGATGTCTCTGAAGGCTGAGGCCTCGGCGCGCATGTCGGGGCTGCCCATCATCGCGTTGTCGGTCCCCAATGCGATATCCGCGCCGAAGGCCAGCATCTTTTTTACAGGGGGCGTTTTTCGATAATACATGTTCGACCTTGCGCATACCACTATGGGTACTTCGGACTCGGCGCATTTGAGAATGTCGGAGTCCGCGGCCTCCGTCATATGGATAACGAACGCCGGGTCCAGAGACAAAATGAAGTCGATATCCTCCCTGATCCTCTCGCTGGCGTGCAGCGAGAACAGTTTCCCTCTTGTTCTGACCTGGTCCGCGATCTTTTCGATATATCGGTGATCCATATCGGATATCGATGACAGGCCTATGCCGTCGGCGACATCCAGTATCCTCGATATCTCGTGTTCGTCATACTCTTCGCTCAAAGGCCTGCCCATTATCACCGCTTCTCGAACAGCCTTCCTGAGCACTCTGCACCCTTTTTCGCCGCCTTCCCTGAAGTCAATGAATGCCCCGATCCCATTTGAGAAGGATGATCTCGCATATTCCGTTATGTTCTTCTCAAGTGCACGATCGTCCAGCCCTTTCAAGTAAACATGTTTGAGCCCGTTCGGGGGGGCGACGAGATCCTCGACGGCCATTCCCGGCGGCACCTTCAATCCGGCGTCGGCGCAGTGGGTGTGGGCGTTCACCATGGGCGGGATGACCATGCCTGAAGCAAGGGGTTTCTCAGGAGGCTTTCCCTCTTCTACGGCGGCCACTTTCCCGTTTTCGATGCAAACGTATCCATCAATGATGCCGTCGACAGTCAGCACCGAGCCGTTCAGCACGTCCATGGCGGCTATATGCAATTGACAGTATAAATCAGATGGAGAGCGGATGCCTCTGCTCCTCTGGATGCCTGATTTTTTTACTTCGGAAACGTTAAAATACTTCCATAGATTTATTGGGCGCAGGTGTTAAGTAATGCCAAAAGTCATTGATGCAGAATGTGTGGCGTGCGGTGCATGCGCAGATGTTTGCCCCGAGGATGCAATAACTGTTGACGATGTAGCGGTCATAAACCAGGACAAGTGTGTAGACTGCGGCGCATGCGTCGACGAGTGCCCCCCCGGTGCTATAGTCGAATGATCCCGCAGCGGATCACAGACGCGTCAGCGGGGATCCGCTGAATCAAACACTTTCACATCCTTCTACTTTCGGGATCTTTTGTTTGCTTCGATAACTTCCTGTTTCTCAAAAAAAAGTTCATGCCCAATAAGGCTTCTTTACAAATTTATACGCACTGATCACAGCGGTCGCCGCTTCTCCGCAGGCGGTTATGATCTGTTTGTATTTCCCGGGATAATCGACCACATCCCCGCAGGCGAATATCCCGTTGCGGTTGGTCATCATATCGAACGTTACCTTCACCAGTCCGTCCGGCGTAAGGTCGATCCCCCAGTTCTTCAGATCCGTGAGGTCGGAATCTATCCCGATGTTTATGACCGCCAGATCCACGGGCACATCGAAGGTGTTGCCTTCCTGGTCCAAAGTGACGCTCTCGAGAGCCTCTTTCCCGTTGAAAGCCACCACCTTGGCGCTCATTATGGTCTTGACGTTGCTGTTGTTCAGATCTTCGACGTA
>JAKQBQ010000215.1 GCA_029574055.1 Methanobacteriota archaeon | reverse complement strand
TTTGCGGCTGATTTCGCAGGATACACTGCGATATCAACGCCTCAGCAGCTTGCTCTGATTGGCAACAATTCGGCATATCCGCTTGACGGGAAATATTATTTGGCCAACGACATAGTCTTCACTTCTGCCACCGACACCAATGGCGGAGTCAACGTAAGCATCTCTGCGAAAGTCACTGGCACTTCGATAGCGATAGTCCTGACTCCGGCAAGCGGAAGCGTAACACAACTTCACGCGTGGTTGGATAAATCCTACAATTCATCAAACAATAACAGCGTAACATTATCGAACATTTCGCAGGGCACCTACACACTGACGGTAGGCGGCATGATTGGTTCGAACACACCGTTTGCGTATTCGATCGAGATAAACACAACCGCTTCAGGCGAAAAGGCCGGCGGAACATTCAACAGCAATGGGAATTTCAGCCCCATTGGTCATTTCACTGCTTCGGGGTCTAGGGAAGAATTATTTACAGGGATGTTCGATGGAAACAACCACGTCATTTCTGGAATGAATGTGGCTGTTTTTTCTAATTCTCTGTGTTTTGGCGGTCTTTTTGAAAGCGCCGAGGGAGCAACGATATCAAACGTTGGCATCACGAGCGGCACGGTCACGGTATCATCAACTGTTTTAAACGATACAGCAGCACTTGCGGGAGGGGTGGTTGGCGCTCTCGCAGGCGAGTCATCGCTCTCGACTGTTATCAATTGTTACAACACAGGTTCGGTCACGGCATCATCAATCAATGGAAGCGCGCTTGCGGGAGGGATGGCAGGTATAGCGGCAGGAATGGTGATTATTCGCAACTGTTACAACACAGGTTCGGTCACGGCTCTACTAAAAGATGTAGGGGGCAGCGCATGGGTCAGCGCATCGGGAGGGATGGTTGGTAACACAGCAGGAATAGAAATCCACAACTGTTACAACACAGGTTCGGTCACGGCATCATCAAGCAATGCAGGAGGAGATCTTGCATGTACAGCAGGAGGGGTGGCTGGTTTCCCGGCAGATACAACCATTCGCAATTGTTACAACACAGGTTCGGTCACGGCATCATCAAGCAATGCAGACGCACTTGCGGGAGGGATGGCAGGCGATATTTGGGGAGGGACAGTAGACATTGCTAATTGTTATTTCCTTGCAGGCAAGACAACTGTAAACGGGGTCGCCAGTGCAGATAGGATTTGTGGAAATACACTTACGTCCGGTCTGATGGTAGATGGGAACAGCAATGGTCTTCCGAGAGCAGGCGTCCAGGGTTCCGGCGCGAAGACAGCGTCCCAGATGGCTCCAACCCTTGCGAACGCCAAGAGCGGGAACTCGATCTATTTCACCGGAACAACGGTTGTTGGTGGAAAGACCATACCTGGGTGGGACTTTAATGACGTATGGACGATAGACGCTGGAAAGAACAACGGTTACCCTATACTGAAAACGCTTCCGGTTACCGATAATGGATCCTTTGCAGTCACGCTCACGTCCGGCAAAGGTTACACCATAACGCCTGCAGCAGGCTCCTCTTCGCCGACGGCATACGGCGGGTCGTTCTCGTTCACCATCGTTCTCGATGAGGAATACGCGGACGCCACCCCGATCGTAAAGGCTAACGGAGTTGTGTTGGAGCCGGTGGATGGAGTATACACAATAGACAACATCACGGAACAGTTCAAGGTGACGGTCAGCGGCGTATCGGGAGACTCGGACGGCGGGTCGAACACGATGATCATCATCGCGGCAGTCGTGATCGTTGCGATCGTCGTTCTGGCGGTGGGATATTATCTGCTTGTTTCAAAGAAGAAGTCAGTGTGAAAACAATAAACGGGGGCAACGCCCCCTTCTTTTGCAACATAATTCCGCCGCCAGACGGAAAGTGTTATATGCGATCTATCATTGGGCACTGTTAAGGAAAGAATAAAAAGAGCAACAGTCTTTAAATAGAAATTCGAGATTGTCGCTCTATCGCATTCAAAATAGGTGGCGCAAATGGTAAGAAAGCCGGCATCGATGTACAGAAGAATCACAGGACAAGCGTTCACACGCCGCGAATACATGGGAGGAGTCCCCGCAAGCAGATTGTCTCAGTTCGACATGGGGAGCCCCGGCGAAGATTTCCCGGTAATGCTCACGCTTAAGGTGAAGAACCGTGTGCAGATCAGGCACACAGCGTTGGAGGCAGGGCGTATCGCAGCCAACAAGATGCTCTCAAGCCAGGCCGGAGTAGCCAACTACCACCTTAAAGTAAGGGCCTACCCCCACTGCGTCCTCAGAGAGAACAAACTCGCCACCGGCGCAGGTGCGGATCGTGTGTCGAGCGGAATGCGCAACGGCTTCGGAAAGAACGTCGGCACCGCAGCGAGGCTCGAGAGGGACCAGGCCGTTCTCACGGTCAGCGTCTCATCCGATAAGGTGAACGTTGCCAAGACCGCGCTCTGGAAAGCGTCCATGAAGTTCCCGTCCCCCTGCTACGTAGACGTAGAGAAGGGACACGAATTCGTAAAGTAAATGTTCGAGCCGAACCTGGACGCCATAGCCTCTTGGATCAGAGGGAAAGGATACAGGTCTGCGGCCGTCCAGCTTCCCGAGGGCCTCAAGATGGATGCCCTCAGGATATCCGACTTTTTATCTAACTCAACGGATGCCGAGATCATGATACTCGGCGATCCATGCTACGGCGCATGCGATCTTTTCGTCGATTACAAAAGATACGCGGATGCGCTTGTGCATCTCGGCCACTCGCCGATACATCCTCAGGAGGACGACGGCGATGTTCTTTTCATCGAGGTCAGGGTCGATGCCGATATCGACGACGCGGTGATGAAAGCGGCGGAAAGGCTTCCGAAGAGGATCGGTCTCCTCGCTACCATACAGTACGTCGGGCTTATACCCAGAGCGAAGGAGATATTGGAGAGTGCGGGGAAAGAGGTTCTCGTTGGAAGCGGCGACCGCAGGATATCATATCCCGGCCAGGTGCTCGGCTGCAATTTCAGCTCCGCATCATCTGTGAATGGTGAAGTGGAAGCGTTCCTGTATCTCGGAGAGGGGGATTTCCATCCTCTTGCGGCCGCTTTCGGGACAAAGAAGGAGATGCTGGTCTTGGACCCCTTATCCGGAGAGATAAGGTCGGTGGACGAAGCGAGGGACAGGATGCTGAGGAAGAGGTTCGCGGCGATAGAGAAGGCAAAGACGGCAGAGAGTTTTGCAGTGATCGTCTGCACAAAGACCGGCCAGGACAGGTCGGCGGCCGCCGATGACATTATAAAAAAAATAAAAGAGCGGGGGAAGAAAGCATACAAGATCGTTATCAACGAGATAGGGCCGGATGCTTTGCTCCCGTACAAAGTGGACGCGTTCATCAACACAGCCTGCCCGAGGATAGCCATCGACGACTCCGCAAGATACCCGAAGCCGATGCTGACGCTCACCGAAGCCGAGATCGCGCTGGGATCCAAGGAATGGGATGAATATGAATTTGATTCCATCACAAATCCTTAATACACCCGACATAATGGTCATCCAATGTTCAAAGTAAAGGACATTCTGCAAACCGACATCCCCGACGTACGGGTAGGGATCGGCCGGGATCCTTCAAGCACCGGGCGCATAGAGAACAGCGTCCGTATGCTCAAGACCAATAATGTAAAGATTTACACCGACCCCGGACAGCTCATCGAAGACCTGTTCCTGGGCAAGATCGACGCCGCCGTCAGAGGGGATCTGCCGTCTTCCGAGCTCCTCCGCATACTCAAGGAGAAAGCGGGGGTGGAAGAGCTGGAAAGGCTGGTCATAATGGAGCCGAAGAACGGCCGCACATTCTTCATGGCCCCGGTCGGCATCGATGAGGGATCCACAGTCGATGAGAAGTACAGGATAGCTGTCAAAGCGATAAGGCTCATGGAGTCACTGGGAGCAGGCACAAGGATCGCGGTCATGTCCGGGGGCAGGATCGACGACAAAGGGAGGAACAGCGCTGTGGACAAGACCATCGACGATGCGGAAAAGCTCGTTTCCATGCTTCAGGAGGAAGGATACGACGCATACCACGCCGAGATCCTTATAGAATCCGCCGTGGACGAAGCGGATCTGATCATCGCGCCTGACGGGATAACAGGGAATTTGATCTTCAGGACCCTGCATTTCATTGCGGACGCGGTCGCCATGGGCGCTCCCGTCCTGAATATTGACAAAGTTTTTGTGGATACGTCAAGGGTAAAGGTAGACTACATCGACTCGATAATGCTTGCCATGATGCTCGCGGAGGGGAAGAAATGATAATAGAGATCGACGGAGGGCACACCGGGATATCTTACTCGTCCTGCCACTTCATCCCGAGGCACGAGAAGTGCGCAAGGCTCCACGGCCACAGCTACATAGTGAGGATAAGGCTCGAGGGGGATCTGGACGAAAGCGGCATGGTGATGGATTTCGTCGTGATAAAGAAGAAATTGAGATCGATGATATCCGAGATGGACCACAAGGTCCTCCTCCCGTCAGCTTCCAAGATAGTGAAGATAGAAGAGAAGGACGGTTCCGTGGAAGTGACGTCATGCGGCAAGAGATACGTGTTCCCGTCGGAGGACGTCCTGCTGCTGGATATACCGACCACCACCGCCGAGGAAATGGCAAGGATGATGACCGAGAGGATCATCGCCGAGACCGATATCCCGAAGACTGTAAGGAGCGTCTCCATCGGCATCGACGAGGAGCGCGGGCAGACGGCCTGGTACACAAAGGTGTTATGATGCGGAAGGCGGTCGTTCTCCTGTCCGGGGGGTTGGATTCCACCGTGACGCTGGCGATCGCACTTGATGAGGGGAAGGACGTCACGGCGGTGAGCTTCAGGTATGGGCAGAGGCACACAAAAGAGATAGACGCCGCCGCGGCAGTGTGCAGGCACTACGGCATTG
>JAKQBQ010000108.1 GCA_029574055.1 Methanobacteriota archaeon | reverse complement strand
TACGTCGCAGTAGCCGTCCACCATCTTGATGGTGTCTGCCAGCGTCTCCCCTTTGGACATGGAGGTCATGGACATCTCGGAAACATCTATCACTGTGCATCCAAGCCTTCCTGCCGCGCTTTCGAACGACAGCTTCGTCCTGGTGGATGGTTCGAAGAACAGGTTGCCAAGCACCTTGCCGTCCAAAACCTTCTTCACCTTCTCGCCTCTCGCATAAGGTATCATTTCTTCGGAAAGGTCCAGCAGATAGTTTATCTGCTCTCGGTCGAGGTCGCGCATGGAAACGAGGTCTTTATCGTAGAAATCCATGCCTCCTTATCTGAGCCTCACGATATAACTCTTTTTCCTATGGGCTTTACAGATGTGATCTGGACAGCCCCTTCTTTGTTCAAGACCCACAAGGTTCTCTGAACAATGGGCTTTTGAGACACATTTGTGATTAAATTAAAGTATTCGTAGAGCGAATACAGAAAAAGGTGGTATCTATGCACAGCAAGGATGATGTAGATTATGTGAAGATCTCCGCATCCATATTTCTTCATGACTATGAAGCAAGGAACGGAGATGAGGCCACCGGAGTGCTGTTCAACAAATTCATGACCCTATTGCACAGGCGCTTCAGCGCGGAAGGGTTCGACATGAAGCTTCCCCATTGCTGGTATCGGTGGGGGGACGAAGTGGTAAGATACCGCATGCCGTATTTGGAGTGGGACCACGAGTTCGCCGCATACACAAAAGTGTCATGGAGGGGGAAATACCCCAACTATGGTCTTGACGACCCGACGGTGGATAAGATATCTCAATACTCAAAAGAGTTCATCGATAGATACTCGGGGCGGGAAGGCGCTGAATTAGCGATCGACGAGGTCTACGAAGAAGCCCCGTTCGAATTCCAGAATGAATACAGGAAGCTGAGGGAAAATCTGAAGATCTACAGAAGAGAGGGCAGCTATGTCAATAACTACGGGGCTCTGGTCGATGCCCTTTTCACGTCTGCCATGAGCAAATTCCCGCAAAAGGGATTCATTAAGATCAGGGAAGAGAGGATGGATTTCGAAGAGGTGTTCCGTCTCGCCCTAAGCAAAGGGGCCGCACCATCTCAGCTTTTCAGACAGGCGGAGGATTTCTGGTTCTTCTTCTGCTACCACCTGAGACTTAACAAAAAATGCCACGAGAACGTCCCAAGATCAACGCTGGACGTCTGGGCGGAAAGGATCCCGTGGGAGACTGAACTTTTCAGGCGCAAGCTGCAGGACAACGCCCACAAGTTCTCCCAAGACCTCGACCGGAAACATTCTGCACGGATCGACAGGCTGAACAGAGAGTGGGATGAGCGCGAACGTGATTTCAACACCCTCATAGAAGACATATCGGACGAGGACTCGGAAGAGTTCGAAAGATTCATCAACAGCAAGGCCGGATCCTGATGGAACAGCTCAACAGCAGGCCGCTGCTGATCGACACAAGCGCACTTGCAAACAAGGATTTCATCAGGTGGCTCAAAGGATACCACGGCGCAAAAAAGATATCCTCGGTCACATACATGGAGTATTCGCTGTTCTACATCGAGAAGAAAGGGTGGGATCTGGAAAGAGTAAACAGGTTACTAAATGAGGCCGGCATCGATGTCGAGCCGTTTGGAAAAAAGCAAGCCGGCCAGGCCGCTGTTCTCATGGCAGGGCGCACAAGCGAGTTCAGATGCGGCGAGTGCGGGAAGCTGGACTGGAACGACTGCATGATCGCAGCACACGCCCCGTATGCGCCGACCATCTTGGTGACAAATAATGTCGGGGATTTTCCATCTACGGGCGCAGCGGTCATGACCCCCGGTGAGATCATGATGGTGGAAAGGGAGTGACAAGCGTATTTCCTACCGGCTGCGAGAGAATAGTTAATTAATACACGATGAATCGAGGGGTCATGCTGAGCGTCATCGGAAGATCCCAAAGAGGGAGGACATGCGAGTATTCCCGAGGGGACCGCTCTGTGAGGACGCCCTTCGCGGCCGGCAGTTCCGACGATGCAGAGATATTCATTGAAACTAAACCCGAAGGCAGGATCCTGCATTTCTTCGGTTCGGAGATCCCCATCGATAAGAAGATACTGACATCCGCTTCGTCCAGGATGGATACGGCGCCCTTCTGCAAGGACGGAGTATGCGTGGTCAGGCTGCCGTTCACAGACGGGATCGACATCCCCGAGGATGCGGAGGCAGTGGTTGTACCGAACTCATTCGAATTGAGGAAGGATCCGAGGAAGCTTGTCGATTCCGTGATAAGGATAAGAGAAAAGATAGGATACAACAGGCTCCTCTGCATGTTCGGAATAGCCGAGCCCTCCACCGCCGCGCTGCTGGCATATATGGGAGTGGACGTGTTCGACGATTCCCTCGCAAAAGCCGCAGGGTTGGGAAAACTGCGGTTGATACCCGAGGGGGAGGCGCGCTCGGACAGGGACGTCTCGGAAGGGAACATCGACGACCTGAAGAAAGAATGCGAAAAGATAACCGTATTCACAGATGCGGGAAGGTTAAGGGAGCTTGTGGACCAAAGGGCATCATCATCTCCGTCGTCCACCGCCGCCCTGAGGATATTCGACGACGCCGGCTACAGATACCAAGAGGAATGCTGCTCCACCGTCGGGACGAGGTTCGCATGCAACACCACGCAGGCCCTCAGAAGGCCCGACCTCAAGATATATCGGGAAAAGATATCCGAAAGGTACAGGAAGCCGGATCACAAACGCATCCTCCTTCTCCTGCCGTGCTCTGCAAAGAAACCTTACCACATATCAAAAACGCACAAAGCGTTCGCATCGGCCATACACACTGCGCAGCACGACACCCTTGTGCATGAGGTGATTGTGACATCGCCCCTCGGCATCGTGCCGAGGGAATTGGATGTGTTCTATCCCGCAAACTCATATGACATACCGGTCACCGGCGAATGGAAATGCCAGGAAAGGGAGATGATAAGGTCCATGGTGTCCGGGATACTCTCCCAAGGATACGACAAGGTGATATGCCACCTGGGGGATAGCGCAGAGCTCGTAAGGGGATTGGCAGAGATGGAGGAGACGGTTGTGGGAGAACCCACCACCCCCGCATCGCTGAGGAATCTCGACGAGGCGCTGAGAAGGGCGGCCAAAGGGATGGAGCCCGTTGACTATTCGATTGAAAGGATCGGATCCGTGAGATCCATCCTCTCGTTCCAGTTCGGGCGGGAGGCCGCGGATACGCTGATGGAAGGAAGCTATGCGATAGGCAAGTTCCCGTACTGGAAGATAATGAGGGACGTTGGGAAAGACAAGGTGCAGCTGGGCATGCTCACACCCGAAAGGGGAATGATATCCCTCACGATAGAAGGCGCGGAGATCCTCGCCGGATCCGGGAAGAACGTAGTGGAGATGACGGATTTCGAGATGAAAGGCAACCTTTTCGCAGTAGGCGTCCGGGATG
>JAKQBQ010000214.1 GCA_029574055.1 Methanobacteriota archaeon | reverse complement strand
TCGACGACAGGAAGCGTATCGTGAAGTGCAACTCTGCCGCGGTGAAGATCCTCGGCGTTACATTGCAGGGCATCATGGGCATCTCTGCGACGGACTATTTCACCGGGAATAACTACTGGATCGTCGAGCACGTCGACGATGTGACGAAGACCGGCCAGCATTACGTCGCCATGGACACGGAGCTCTTTCTCGACGAGGATACCAAGGTGTCCGTCAACATGATGATCGTGCCCCTCATCGACGTGAAAGGCGTGCCCATCGGAACGATGCTCGTCTTTGAAGACCTGACGAAAGAGAAGCGGCTCAAGAGCACCATGGCGCGGTATATGACAAAAGAGGTCGCCGACAGGCTCCTCGAGGCAGGCGATGCGATGCTCGGCGGGCAGATGCAGGAGGCGACGGTGTTCTTCTCCGACATCCGGAGCTTTACCTCCATCTCCGAGAGGATAGGCGCCCATGAGACGGTGAGCATGCTGAACGAATACTTCACCATCATGGTCGACATCATCTTCAAGTACGGCGGCGTGCTCGATAAGTATATCGGCGACGCGATCATGGCTGTCTTCGGCGCCCCTTTTTCGAGCGGCGAGGATGCGGACCGCGCGTTGATGGCCTCCATTGAGATGCTGCGGGAGCTCAGGGTATTCAACGAAGAGAGGATAAAGAACGGAAAAGACCCCATCCGTATAGGGATAGGCATCAATACCGATAAGATCGTTTCAGGCAACATCGGGAGTATGAAGCGGATGGACTACACGGTCATCGGCGATGGCGTCAACCTTGCCTCCCGGTTGGAAGGCGCCAACAAATATTACGGTTCAAGCATCCTCATCAGCGAGTTCACCTTCAGGCAGCTGAAAGGGGATTACATCTACAGGGAGGTGGACCGTATGCGGGTGAAGGGAAAGAACGAGCCCGTTACCGTCTACGAGATCCTCGATTACCACGACGAAAAATCCTTCGCGAACCTGAAGGAGGTCATCGGTCTGTATCACGAAGGAATAACTCTCTACAGGCAGACAAAGTGGCAGGATAGCATCAGGAAGTTCAATGAGGCCCTCGCGCTGAACAGCCTCGACCGCCTCTGCCGCATGTGTCTCGAACGCTGCGAATACTTCCTCCAGAACCCGCCCGACGACACCTGGGACGGCGTCTGGACGATGAAGGAGAAGTAGCCTCAACACCCGTATATCGTACTCTTAATTCTTTGCTGCTTTAAGCCTTTTCCTCTCGCCCAGTCTCCCGTTTTGACGGGATCCTTCGAGTCCACAGAGATCGCAGAGTGTGGACAAAATTGGGCCTTCTCATAATTTTGGACACAGGCATATTGTTATCTTTCTCTGCGTACTCTGCGGGCTCGAGCGAAGCGGGCGAGAGATAAGGTCTTTCCTTTTTTGTATCTGTCTGAACCTTGAACGTTGAACATAGAACATTGAACAGTCCTTCGCACCTCGCCCCTACACAATTAGTATTGACTTTGCATCGCTTTTCCATTAATTTATTGCACATATAACAGCGGGGTGGAGCAGACCGGTAGCTCGTCGGGCTCATAACCCGAAGGTCGACAGTTCAAATCTGTCCCCCGCAACCAACAACGACGCGGGTTTTGGGGTTTCCCTGAAACCCGTTTTTATGTCCGGTGTCGCCTGCCTGCATCGAGCTGCTGCACCGGTTAAAAAATGCTTTAAAAGCCTTTCCCTCACGCCCACTCCCTCCGGTCGTTCGAGTCCACAGAGACCGCAGAGGAAACCTGTATGTTTTTTGCCATGATTGAGAGAAAGA
>JAKQBQ010000104.1 GCA_029574055.1 Methanobacteriota archaeon | reverse complement strand
ATATAATCGTTGAGGGAGTTGCCTCCCGCCATGAATACAAGCACGACGCCGCCGGCGACGATCAGATTTTGAAGATGACCCCCAATATCGAATCCGACCGCGATGAAGGCACCGATAATGACCCCGAGGATGCCCATGATGCCGTTTCCGAGCCTGAATAGGCGGAGGAATCTGTTCACGCTGTTGAGATATGATAACAATTGAAATAGTTAATGATTGGAATTCCTGAACACGTGATAATACCTCGAAAGCGACCCGTGGACGTGCTGCTTGAACACAGAATCCAGACGCATCTCCGCCTCGCACATTTCGTACGGCAGTATGATCCCTGCTCTGCCGTCGGCCCTCAGGACCTTTGGGATGGATGACATCGCGGCACTGTGGATGTCCCGCACATCCTCCCCTCCCGTCTTCGTGGACCTCCCGTAAAGGGGGTCGGTAACGATGACGTCTATCTCGGAGAACCTTTCGGGAAGGTCTTTGATATCAATGGTCTCGTGGTCATGCAGCTTCAGGCCGTAGAATTCCATATTCTCTCTGCACCCCATTACCATATCTTCATCGAAATCCGATGCGATCGCCTTCATGCCCATCTCGGCGGCCTCTATGACTATCCCCCCCGTTCCGCAGAAAGGATCCAAAACAGTATCTCCCTTCTTTGCGCCGGTAAGGTTAATGAGGGCTCTGGCATATTTCGGGTGGAGGGATATGGGAGAGAAGAAGGGGCGCTCGCCCACCTTCCTTTTCTCCATTATGTTCCTGTCCACCGCCTTCTCTTCCAGGAACAGGTGTATCTTGTCGCACAGCTGCATCCTCACTATGATGTCGGGGTCGCGGAGGTCCACATCATTGTTCTTTGAAAGGATGTTCCCAACAGACCTCACAAGCTTCTGCGAATCGACCTCCTTCATCATCCCCTCGAACCTCTTGGCTCTGATCGCAAATGTGCCGGCAGGAAGCTGCACGCGAGATAGGCTTCCCGGTTCCTCCGGATCATACTGCCCAAGATACCTTCCTATCGAATGGGTAAGGGCTATGCGGTCTGCGATGCCGTCAAGACATTCTTCCGGGAAGGACGCCGTCAAATAACCCGGACCCCATCCTGTAACAGCGTGCCTCGGGCATTCCGCTTCTATGCACCTTTCCGCCTCTGCTTTAGGCATGTCCCGGGATTCGCCGGACAGTTCAAAAAAGAAAACGGGGTCCACGGACCCCTTTAGGTTTCAGTCCTTAATACCATCTTCGGTCACGGTGAACACCGCTTCCCCCTCCGGCAGGTTCGGAGAGTCGATGAGCCTGGCGATCCTCTTCCCCGCCTTACCTTTCCTCAGGTACAGGCGGAATGTGGCGGTGTGCCCCACAATATGGCCGCCAATGGGCCTGGTGGGGTCGCCGAAGAACGCATCCGGCTTTGCGGCCACTTGGTTCGTGACAGCTATGACGGCATTGTTCAGTGTTGCGAAGTTGAGCAGGTCGTGCATGTGGCGGTTGAGGATCTGTTGCCTTTCGGCCAAAGCCCCCCTTCCGAGGTACTCTGCCCTGAAATGGGATGTCAGGGAAT
>JAKQBQ010000087.1 GCA_029574055.1 Methanobacteriota archaeon | reverse complement strand
CTTGATATCGCAACTTCAACGTCGTTCATCTCGAACGCCTTCCTTACGGAATGGAGATTTCCCACGCCGTAGTCGGCGATGGTGGCTTTCACCTGAGGTCCTCCAGTATGCCTGCGGTCTTCTCCAGCAGTTCGGTGTTCATCTCTTCGGTGCCGACGGTGAAGCGGACGCAGTTCTCCATTCTTCTTCTGGATCCGAAATCTCTTATCAGAATTCCCTTGTTCTTGAGAGCCTCTGTGAAAGCGGCGTGGTCCACCGGCGATCTTGCGAGAATGAAGTTAGCATCCGACGGGAAAGGCTCGAACCCCAGCTTTGACAATCCGGAAGCAAGCTTCGGCCTCTCTCTGAGGACCATTTCCCTGCTCCTCTTAATGAATTCCTGGTCTTTGACGGCGGCTATCGCCGCCCCCTCGCTCAGGCTGTTCAGCGAATACGGGATCTTCACGGAGTTCATCATCTCCGCCAGGTCCTTGTTCGCTACGGCGTAGCCGATCCTCAGGGCGGCCATTGCGTATGCTTTGGAGAATGTCCTGATGACCACCATGTTCTCGAACTCGTCCACCTTGGGGATCATGGAACTTTCCGAATACTCCCCGTAAGCTTCGTCGACGACCACTATCCCTTTGAATCCCTCGATCACCTCTTCCACATCCTTCTGCCTGAAGGAGTTCCCGGTGGGGTTGTTCGGCGAGGCCAGGATAACGATCTTCGCTTTTGATGATATTATGTCTTCGACATCAAGCTGGAAGCTGTCATCGAGCTCCGAATACACCACTTTGCCGCCGTTCATCTGCGCAAAGTAGTCGTAAAGGCTGTACGACGGATAAGGGACGAGGCAGTCGTCCTTCCATTCCGTGAACGTTTTGAAAAGGACGTCCAGCATCTCATCGGAGCCGCTCCCGGCGGCGAAGTTGTTCATATCGAGCCCGTAAAGCTCGGCTAAAGCGCATCTCAGATTGTCCGAGTACGTCACCGGGTAATCGTTCAGGTCGATCCTTTGCTCCCTGATGAACCTCTCGGCGGCGGGATTGGTGCCGAGGACGTTGGTGTTCGTGTCGAGCCTGAGCTCTCCTTTGATGTTCGGACTGTAATATTTCTTGAATCCTCTGGCGGTGCTTCTCATTATGTCCCTTGAGACCATCACTCCACCAGCCTGTCTATCGAAAGCGTGAGTATGCCTTTCGCACCGAGCCTCTTGAGGTCGTTCACGGCTTTGTAGACATCTTTGGACCGGATCACAGCATGGACGGCGACCATCTTGTCGTTGCCGGCGATGTTCAGCACCGTCGGCCCGCCTATGCCCGGGAGGATCTTCTCCACTTCCCCCAGCTTACTCTTCGGGACATCCGCCATCAGGTACTTCCGGTCCTCAGCGGCCATGACGCTTTTGATCGAAGCCACCACATCCGTTATCTCCGGTCCTTTTTTCTTCATGGATTGGTCTGAAGTGAACACCGCAGCCTGGGAGTCCATGATCTTGGACACTTCTGCGAGGCGGTTCATCTTGAGGGTGGAGCCGGAGGCCACCAGATCCACAATGATGTCGGATACCCCCAAGTGGGGCATGATCTCGGCCGCGCCGGATATCTCTATTATGGAAACGTCCTTCCCGATGGATTTGAAGAATTTCTTTGTGAGGTTGGGGAACGATGTGGCCACTTTGGACCCGTTGGGGATATCCTCTCCTTTTTTGATCCCGGAGGCCTCGGGGGCGGCCACGGATAGGCGGCAGTACCCGAATTCGAGGTCGGTGAGCTTCTTTAATTTGTACCCTGACTCGGCGGCGAGGTCCTCTCCCGTGATCCCGATGTCTATCGCGCCGGCCGCGATGAACGCGGGTATGTCCTGCGCGCGGAGGAACATCACCTCGATATCCTGCTCCATGGCCGTAACGTAAAGCTTCCTCCCCCACTCCTCTCCAAGATCTATCCCGGATTTCAGCAGGAGTTCCACTGCCCTCTCGTTGAGCCTTCCTTTGTTCGGGACCGCCATTTTTACTGCCATAGGTGAACCTCGACCGTTTCAATATAAAAGGTAGTAGATAAGGTTTTCACGCATCATAGGAGGCCTTTGGCCTTGAACAGCTCCGCGTTCAGTACGGAACCGCCCGCGCCGCCCCTAATGGTGTTGTGGGACAGCACGAACATTTTGTAGTATCCGCTGCCCTCCCTGATCCTTCCGACGGTGCAGGCCATTCCCCTTGCCCTGTCGGGGCTTCCCGCAAGCACGTCGTACACGGGCTGGGGTCTGTTCCTCTCGGTCCTGACTATTATGGGTTGATCGGGTGCGGAAGGGAGCCCCAGCTTCTGCGGCTCTCCTTTGAATCCCGAAAGGGCGGAAGCGATCTCGTCGATCGATGGGGCGCTGTCAAGCTTCAGGACGAGGGATTCGGTGTGGCCGTCGACGACGGGGACCCTCGCGCAGTTGGCGAGCACGGTAAGACTCCGGTCACTGAAGCCGCCATCGGCAGAATAGCCGCCGAGGATCTTCTTGAGCTCGATCTCCATCTTCTCCTCTTCTTTATCGATGAAGGGTATGACGTTCCCGACGGCGTCCAGAGATGCCACTCCGGGATATCCGGCGCCGGAGAGCGCTTGGTACGTGGAGACGAACACCTCCTTCAGACCGAACTTCCTTTCGATGGCGGACAGCGGAACGGCTATCCCGGTGCTTGAGCAGTTTGCGTTGGTCACGATGAACCCGCCGTCCTTGTAAGTGTCCTGCTGCTTGACCGATCCGGCGTGCTCGGGGTTGATCTCCGGTATCAGTATCGGGACGTGCTTGTCCATGCGGTGCGCCCCGGCGTTGGTGAAGACCGCAACCCCCTTCTTGGAAAGCTCGGTCTCGGTAGGCCCGGCGAGGTCTGAAGGTATTCCGGAGAATACGACCCTTGCGTTCTTGGAGATGTGGTCGAGATCCATCGTCTTGATCTTCGTCCCCATGGTC
>JAKQBQ010000076.1 GCA_029574055.1 Methanobacteriota archaeon | reverse complement strand
TTGGTCTTGAAGACCGTTGAAGAAGTACGAAATATCAATTCCCTCCTTGAGCCGATAGGCAAAGAGGGATTCTTCAAAAAAGCGAAGATCAAAAAGCTCATCGATTCGGGCTGGCTGGATGGATACGATGAGAAGTCGGTCAAGAAAGAGGCCGACAATATCATAGGGATGCTTTGGGAGGAGTTCGTACTTCTCCGCAGCGCTTACGTCAAAGCCGCCGAGGAAAACAAGGGGATGGCGGTATTCGGAACATATGTAGAGGATGACGACGATATCGAATAAAGCGAGGGGAAATAAGTGTTCAAAAGGAAAAAGAAGCTTCCGGAATTATATACGGATCAGGAATTGAACGCAGTGGAAACGCACATCGCCACCATGTTCGGCAATTTTGAGAATGTGTTCCATGAGCTCGTATCGCCCGATATCCATGTGGATATCTGCATAATCGACCCCACGCCCGAAAGGAACTATTACACACTTGTCACCATGGGAATGGGCGCGCACAGAATGAACGTCCCGAAAGAGCTGAAGGGCCAAAAGCTCGATCGGGCGGAGGTCCTTGTCGCGCTTCCGCCCGACTGGGACATCCACAATGATGATGAGCGGTGGTATTGGCCCATCCGTTGGCTCAAGAACCTTGCACGTCTGCCGGGAACATGCGACACATGGCTGGGCTACGGCCACACCGTGACGAACGAGGCCCCGTTCGCAGACAATACCGAGCTGTGCGGCGTGATCCTATCCATGGTATATCAATTCGGGCCGGAAGCGTCAGTATGCAGGCTGCCGGACGGGGACGACGTGAACTTCTACCAAATGGTCCCCATCTACAAAGACGAGATGGATTTCAAGATAGCCTACGGCGCAGAGGCGCTGGAGGGCTTGTTCCCCGACGACTTCGACATAGTGCTGGATATATCGCGCCCGAACTTTGTGCGCGACAAAAAGGAATAAGGCCGCAGTCGCTTTATGCACCACGCGGCATAGGATACAGTTGGATCGGCACGCAGCAGGCTCGATTAGGCCGGGAGCCGTTCATCGGCCTGTCAACAACACTTCCCGCGCATCTTTCTCGAACGCCTTGCAGAATATCCTGTGGGGTGTCTTTGACAACAACGGCCTTGCCTGATTCATAAAAGCAGGCTCGTCGTACAGCAGCAGGTCTATGTAGAAGCAGCGCTCGCCTACGGACCCGCCCAATATCAACCCGATCTCCTTCCCGGAACCGCGTTCGCCCAGCACCTCCGCCTCCAGTCTATCCATGATCGCGTTGCGCTCATCCAAAAGTACGCCGCGCTCGGCCCCGCTGTCATCATATTGGTAGTAAAGGAACACCGGCTTTGCGCCAAACTCCTCAAAGACCGAATAGGAACTCCTTTCCCCGCTATCATAGCCGTTCAGCAGCGGTATGCAGCTTGTGAAGCCGAGGAAAATGTCCTCCCGCGGCATCCCGTCGTCCTCCGGCTGTATCTTGTAGGTGAAGTACCTCTCCGCCGGGTCAGGCACCTTCCCGTCCTCGCAAAGCCGTTCGATCATCCACTGCTCCAACTCGGTCAGCGGGAACATTCCCTTTTCTATCGAATCGGCTCTGTTGACCTCGCTGACGCAGACGTTCGCCAACGCCTCGCCGATGCTCAATTCCATCAGGGTGTAGAACGCGCTGTAGCATTTGTTGTCTTCAAGGCCGGCCCATTCCTTTGCATAAAAGCGCAGACCGGCAGTTCTGCCGTCACCATCCGGAACAGCGGAGACCATCACTTTGTCGTTGCCCACCGCCACATCGAACATCCTCAGACCGAATTGCCGCCCGCCGGTCCCCTGCATGTAAGGGAAGAAGCTCCACTTTCCTAGGAATTTCGCAGGCAGATTGGCTGTAACATAGGGGAGAAGGAAGAACATCTCGTACTTCCCGTTCACGGCAAAGGTGAACTCGCAGTCCCCGCCGATATTGAAATGCAGGTCTTCCGAAAGCAGAGAGACGCCCTCGCTGACGAACGACACATCCGCTTCGCCGTCGCCTTCAACACTGCGGTCTCTTTGCACCAACGCAGACAGTTTTTCCTCGTTGGCGGTGAACCAGTCCCAAAATTGTTTGGTGCGTTCCTTGAAAGTGGTCATAGATATCAGCGCATCCTCTTCTTCTTCCCTTGAAAAGCGGCAGGATCACTTCTTGGCCGGTTCCCACTTGCAGCGTACCGGCGAGACTATGGAGCCGTCCGCTTTGAGCTCTTTGAAGGCCTTGTCCACTTCTTTCCTATCGACACCCAGCTCTTTCTCCACTTCTCCGGCCGTCATGGGCTTTCCTTTCTTCTTCATTACTTTCAGGACATCGTCTTTGATTGCCATGATATTATATCCGCAACGGATTTATTAATCAATTCCTTCTCATCGGGATCGGATGCCGATAGGCATATTCGACCTCACAATCTCCTTTTCAGGTATTCTCTCATGCAATAAGTTGAAAAATAGCTCATTTTGTATTGCAATAAGTTGATAAAATGACCTATTTTATGTTGCAATAAGTTGATAAAACAGTCAAGTTTATATCGCAAAAAGTTTATAGTCACAATACACTGGATGAGAGGGCCGACTATGTTGAAGAGAAAAATATCCGATCAATTGATGGAATGGAAAGAGAGGAAGAACAAACCCGCCCTATTGATAAAAGGAGCTAGGCAGGTCGGAAAAACCTTCATAGTGCGAGAATTCGGCAAAGCGAATTATAAGAATTTCATCGAGATCAATTTTGAAAAGCAACCATCGCTGAGAAAGGCTTTCGAAGGCGACCTGGATGCCAGGACGGTCATATTGAACCTTTCCGCCATGGGGTTGGGGCCGTTCGAAGAGGGCGGCACACTGATATTTTTCGATGAGATACAAAGCTGCCCGCAGGCGAGGACGGCCATCAAGTTCCTGGTAGAGGACGGACGGTTCGATTATATCGAGTCCGGATCGCTGCTCGGCATAAACTACAAAGAGGTGTCATCATACCCGGTGGGTTCCGAAGAGCAGCTGAACATGTATCCCTTGGATTTCGAGGAGTTCCTATGGGCCAAGGGAATGACGCCGGATGTGATAGATGAATTGCGCAAAGCGTATTCGGAGGTCAGGCAGGTCAACCCCTTCCTGCATGAGCAGATGATGAAAGCCTACCGCGAGTATCTTGTGGTGGGCGGCATGCCTTCCGTTGTGAGAGCATTCGTCGAGAATGACGATCTCAGTGAGACCATGAGGGTGCAGAAGAACATTCTGATCAGTTACCGCGATGACATATCCAAATATGCCGGTAAGGACAAGATCCTTGTAAAGAAGATGTTCGACATGATACCCGAGCAGCTGAACAAAAAGAACAAGCGGTTCATACTTGCAGATCTGGAAAAGGGGGCGACCGCGAAAAAGTATGAGAATGCATCCATGTGGCTCACCGAAGCGGGGATAGCCTATAACTGTTTCAATGCTGTGGCAATGGAGCCGGACCTTACTTTCAATGAGAAGCAGAATCTGTATAAGCTGTATATGCTGGATACAGGACTCCTGTGCGCGCACGGGAAACAAAGGATCCAGCCTTTTTTGCTTTCAGGGGATATCGAAGTGAACGAAGGCGGCATAACGGAGAACGCCGTTGCCGCAGCCATGGCGAAGAAGGACATCCCCTTACACTACTACAATAAAAAGGGCCGTTCCGAACTCGATTTCCTCTTTGTGGAGGACGGCGGACTCTCGATAATCGAAGTGAAGTCGGGGAAGGACCACAAAAGGCATGCGTCCCTGGACCGCGCTCCTGAGGATGCGCAGAGCGGGCTTAACCGCCGGATCGTCCTAAGCAGGTATAATGTGGAAAGGGGCGCGGACGGGATCATCTATTACCCGTTGTACATGGCGATGTTCCTCTGACCCATGCGCAGCGGCCGCGCTGCGCCCACGGCGATCCGCGTACGGGTCACCGTATCCTCGGCTTCCACCCCATGCCCCTCATGTGCCCGTTCTCATCGGGCAGGGTGTATCGGTCGCCTACCCTCTTCACTTGGAAGACGCACCCGTGCGAAGGGCCGGTCATATAATCCACGAGTTGATACACATAATCCACCCCGTTGCCGGGATCTATCTCATGATAGCACCGCCCGATCATATCCCAAGGCCGTACGTCGTCCTCGACAGCTATCATCATCGCTCCCATGTCCTCATGCATCCAAAGCACCGTCCCCCTCTGCGACTTGACATACTTGGGGCATATGCAGGTCTCCCGCCTGCATTGCTCGCACCATCTTATCCCTGCGAACTCGTAGTAATCGAGATCGGTCTCGCATCCCAGAGCGCAACCGCCCGCATATCTCATCTTCTGACCGGCATGGCTTGACCCCGTCATATTTATCTCCAAAATAGATTACCTATTGTTTTGGTACTTAAGCCGATCATGGGGGTGTCCGAAAGTACCCGAAAGTGATGGTTTTATATATAATGAGCAGAGCTTATGAATTTTTATAGAAAAAATTTATAAAGTAGATTTCACTTTGAGGTAAGTTGCACAGAAGGGTTTATTAACCGACAACGTCATTCTTTTATCATATGTCGAAAGAAAAGCAATTATTGTTCCCCTTTACTGCGATCGTCGGGCAGGAGCAGATGAAGACGGCTTTGCTCCTTAACGTGGTCGATCCCGGCATAGGGGGCGTTCTAATAAGAGGAGAGAAAGGAACGGCAAAATCGACCACCGTGAGATCGCTCGCGCAGATCCTTCCCGATGTCGAGCACGTGAAAGGATGCATATACCACTGCGACCCCAGGCCCGGCAAGGGATACTGCCCGAACTGCGCCGAGACCGCCGCATCCGGGGCGAAGCTCGAATCCGAGAGGTCTCCCATGCGCGTGGTGGAGCTTCCCCTCAGCGCAACCGAGGATAGGATCGCGGGTACGTTGGACATCGAGCATGTTCTGCAGACCGGCAAAAAGAAATTCGAACCCGGGGTTCTGGCACAAGCGAACGGGAACCTTCTTTACGTGGATGAGGTGAACCTTTTGGAGGACCACATGGTGGACCTTCTGCTGGACGCCGCCGCGATGGGAGTGAACTACGTGGAGAGGGAAGGCATATCTTTCGAGCATCCTTCGAAGTTCATTCTTGTAGGATCGATGAACCCCGAGGAAGGGGAGATCAGGCCGCAGCTTCTTGACAGGTTCGGATTGTGCGTGGAGATACGCGGCGAGAAGGATCTGACGATAAGGACCGAGATAGTCACAAGAAGGCTCGCCTTCGACGCGGACCCCAAGGGCTTCACCGAATCCCATGCGGAAGAGACCAAGAAGCTTAAGGATAGGATCCTGGAGGCCAGGAAGATACTCTCGAAAGCGTCTCCCGACAAGGAGCTTGTTGCAATGGCGTCCCATGTTGCTTTATACTTCGAAATGGAAGGCCACAGAGCCGATATAACAATAGTCAGGGCGGCCATGGCGAACGCGGCGCTGAACGGAAGGGACAAGGCCGACAATGAGGATGTGGCGACGGTCGCCCCAATGGTGCTCATCCACCGCATGAAGAGGAAGCCCTTCGAAG
>JAKQBQ010000213.1 GCA_029574055.1 Methanobacteriota archaeon | reverse complement strand
GTCCAGATATTCGGGGAAAGTGCAGGGGGAATATAGGAATTGGAGGGATGCTTTCTCTGCGTTCATAGGTTCCAAAGAAGGAAAGAGGGTCCTGATAATAGATGAATTCCAGAATCTGATCCGCACCAATAAAGCATTTCTTTCCCTGTTTCAGGAAATATGGGATGGCTTCCTGTCATCCGAAGAGCTTATGGTGATCATCTGCGGCTCCCATATATCTGTGATGGAATCTTTGAACAAGGATGGCGAGAGCCCTTTGTATGGACGGTTCACGAGGCACATCACGCTCCAGCCACTGCCGTTCAAGGAGGTCTGCGGCAGAATGAGTTTTGTTGACGCTGTAGAGAACTATGCTGTCCTGGGCGGGGTTCCGAGGTACATGGAGCTCTTTGATCCTGTCCCGCTGAGAGAGAACATCGAGACCAACGTAATGGATCCGACTTCTGTCATGTTCGATGATCCGAAGATACTGCTGGGGAACGAGGTGAATGAACCTGTAAGCTACATGTCCATCATGAAAGCGATAGCCGCCGGCAACAGGAATATATCCTCTATCTCATCGGTGCTGCAGACACCTGCCACCACTCTCAACCCGTACCTGAAAAGGCTGATCGAGATCCGCATGGTAAGGAGGATCGTCCCGATCACCGAAAGCGACCCTGAAAAAAGCAAACTCGGGCTGTATATCATTGATGATATGTTCACCATGTTCTGGTTTCGATTCGTATATCCGTACTCGTCGGAACTGTCTCTGGGGAATGCAAAATGGGCGATGTCCGAATATGACAGGCATTTCATTGAAGATCATGTTTCGTTCGTGTTCGAATCCATATGCAGGAACTCCGTCCATGATTTCGCGGAACTGATCGGATTCGTCCCCACAAAGGTTGGAAGCTATTGGAGCAAGAGCATAGAGTTGGACGTTGTGGCTATTAACGATGTAGAGAAAAAGGCGTTCGCCGCCGAATGCAAGTTCCGTAAGAACACGCCAGTAAGCTATCACACTCTGAACGAGCTTAGGATCAAATTCAAATCGATCAAAGAACTGGAGGGCTATGATGTTGCATTCGGATTATTCTCGGTCTCCGGATTCGACGACCGTCTCACGAAGGAGAAGAACGTTGTCCTGATAAACAACGGGAAGCCTTGGAAAGCAGATAAAAGCTGAGATACGCATTCGCATATCCGCCGCGGACGTTGCGGATACCGCAACCTCTTCTGGCTCTTAGCATTCAATGCCCAGCGGGAGAACGGTTCAGAAAGGTATTAATTCAGGAAGGGGTTTGTAGGCGCCGAGCCGAGATAGTCTAGCCCGGTACGGCGCGAGCCTGGAAAGCTCGTGGGATTTCCCCTCGGGAGTTCGAATCTCCCTCTCGGCGCTTTCTTATTCATGCCTGCCGAGGGATGTGTTGGAGTCTGCGGATGGCGTTCGAGTCAAAAAAAATAAGGGGACCGGCCTTGCAGCCGGCTTAATGCATCAGGCTGCGGCCTTTGAAGAAATTGGGATCTCCCACTTGTTGACCGCATAAACCGCTGCCGCCCATATGCCGACAACGGCCAAGAGCATCGGGACGCCTATTACGGCTATTTCCGTCAACACCTCCGAAGCCCCGGCGGTCAGGAACGGGAAATACGGCACGATCTCGCCGTGCCATATGTGCTCGACCGTTAAGGCCAGCACGCTGCCCCATATCATCACGCTTAACCATTTCATGTGGTATCTTTCAGGAACATATCTTCCCGCTGCCAAAACCACCAGCCCTGCTGCAGCTACTGCTAAGAAACAACCCATTCTCAATCCTCCTGAGCGGTCGTCCGGACTTCGGCCTTTGCAGATGTGAATTTATCTCTGATCAATACAAGTCCCCATACAGCAAATATCGGGATCAGCATGACAATGCTCAGAATAAGGGATTCCGCCCCTATATCAAAGAATTCTCCGCCTTCCAATAGCCATCCTAACGCGTGATCCACAAAGATGCACGCGGTCAACGCCCACAGTACCATCGAGAGCATTCCCAATCTGTACTTCCGGGTTGTTGTGATATAGATCGCCGTTACGGCCAATGCTGCAACGGCGGTTATGATAAGCCACATTTTTCTTCGTCCTGCGACTGCTCGCGTTAGGTCATGTGCATACTAAATATAAATTCTTATGCGCTTATTATTACAATTTTGATATTAGTAATAATCAAGCAATGTTTCCAAAAAGCCGCTTAACAATGCTGGGTGATGAAGAATATTCCTAAAGTACCGCAGTCTGCGTGTCTATCTTTCGTTACCGGTTTTGGCTCCTTTTGAGAACGCGATCTTCCTATTACAAACTCGGACGGGCTATCTTTATCCCTTGTAAATATAATTTCAAACATTAAACATTTAATGATAAACATTAAATATTATTCGATAGATATGTATTGCAAGGAGACAGTGACACATGAAAAACACTCGCCGGGCAGCAATTGCCGAAAAAAGATCGGTGTCCTCATCATCTTCCGTGGATATCAGGGGGTCGCGGGGATGACAGGAAACCACCCAATAGAAATAGTAGAGCTGAAGAAAGAATACAAAGGGTTCTTCGCGGTCGACGACCTGACGCTGAATGTGGAGAAGAACAGCTTCACAGGCTTCCTCGGTCCGAACGGCTCCGGAAAGAGCACAACGCTGAAGATCCTTACGAACCTCGCCCATGCAACATCCGGCAGCGCGTTCATCAACGGCGCGGATGTCAGCAAAGAATACAAAACAGCGCTGATCGGGGTCGGCACTGTTGTCGAAACGCCCGAATTCTATCTTTATATGACGCCGAGGGAGATGTTCTCCTACACAGGCGAGATATTCGGGATGACCAAAGAGACGATTTCCGCTCAGACCGAGGATATCCTCTCCAGCGTGAAAATGACGGAATGGACGGACAAGAGGATCGGCACCTTCTCAAAGGGGATGAAACAGAGGATAGCCCTTGGGATATCCCTGCTCAACGATCCGAGCATCATTATCTTGGATGAACCCACATCCGGCCTCGACCCAAGGGGGATGGCGGAGACGAGAGAGATACTGAAGGCCATTCGCAAGCGCTCCAACGACCTTACCATACTGATGAGCTCCCACCTTTTGCATGAGGTCGCGGACGTTTGCGACAGGGTCGCTCTGATCAACCACGGGAAGCTTCTGCTGCATGACAGGATGGATGCCGTCACCGGCGCCAACAAGACAAGGAAGATCAACCTGAAAATAGTGGGCGGCCCCACGAAGGAAGCCCTCTCCAGGATCTCCGGTCTCGCGAACGTAGAAAGCGCAGAGATATCCGGGGGCGGCGTCGAAGTAAGCTTCACAGGAGATGACAGAGACCAGCAGAGGCTCTTCAGCGACATAGGGTCCCTGGGGGTCGGCGTGTTCGATCTTCACGAAGATGATGCCCTCGAGTCAGTGTATCTCAACCTGATCGCGGAGACGAGGTGATATCATGCTTGAAGACAGTTTCCGGGACAACTTCAGACAGACCGGCGTCGTTGTGAAGTACGAATTCAAAAAATACTTCCGCGGAAAGAAGATGACGATATTCGCCGCGCTGATGGGCATCGTGCTGGTCGTGTTCACCTTTATGCCTTACATCCTCGGCGGGGGGCTCAGCGAAGATCCGATGGAATTGGCATTCTCATACACCTCGATAATACAGCTGCTCATTCTCCTGGCTGTGACCCTGTTCGTCTCAGGCACCATCGTGTCGGAGTTCGAAGAGAGGACCGCTTTGGTGATGTTCACGAAACCCCTCAAGAAGTGGTCCATATTCCTTGGGAAGATGTTCGCAGCCTGCATGGTCGGGTTCGCATTCGTGCTGTTGTACTATGGGATCACAGCCGTCATATCGCTGGTGGTGACAGGGTCTGTCGCATCGCCGATGTTAACATCTCTGGGTCTTGCGTTGGCGTACACCCTGGGGGCATCGGGCATAGCCGTCCTGATAAGCTCGGTGGTGAAGAAGTCAAGCGTCGCTGCGATACTGACGTTCGTGACGCTCATGCTGCTGCTGACGATCGTGTCGAGCATATTGTCCGGTAATTCGATTGATACTTGGTTCATGCTTGATGTTGCGGGGACCAACATAAACGCCTCTTTCACACCGGGCTATTACGATGCCGCAAGAGACGCTGCCGTGATGTCGGCATGGGGGTTGGCGGCGGGCGCCGCAGGGTACCTGTTGTTCAGGAGGAGGGAGCTGTGAGCCTTCCCGACCAACCCCCATCCATCTTTTTATTGGGACGAAGCCTTACGTCAGACAATACAAAGAATGTGCGGAGGATTTGATGCAATGAGCGATGTTTTGAACAGACTGAACCGGCTCAGCAGATACGTGGGGATGGCGGCGATGGCGTTCATGATCCTGCTGGGGGTCGCGATCGTGGCCGTAGTTATCCTGACAATAGCAGTGACGCTGAACCCCGATATAATGTCGTGGTTCGATGATGCCGCCACAAGCGGCCAGTTCCTATCGATATGTGCGATCTTGGTCGTCGCCGGATCCTTAGGGATCGCCACCCTGTATTATGTGTACCGCTTTTTCATGAACATACACAGGGACAACACGCCTTTCACGGACGAGAATGTCAAATGCCTTCAAAGGATCACCATTTTGATATTGATAAGCGTGATCGCCACCCCTGTCATAAGTATGATAATGGGGGCCGCTTTCGAACCCGAGTCGGGCAACATGATGGACTTCAACCTATTGTCGCTGTTCGCGGCATTCCTGATGTACCTCTTGTCGCTGGTCTTCAAATACGGGACGGCGCTTCAGAAAGAATCGGATGAGACGTTGTGATCATATGGCGATAGTGCTCAGACTTGACAGAGTGATGGCGGACCGGAAGATGTCCCTGAACGAGCTCGCGGAAAAGGTGGGGATATCCAACGTGAACCTTTCCAACATAAAGACGGGAAAGATCAGCGCGATACGCTTCTCCACCCTGAACGCCATATGTTCCACGCTCAAGTGCCAGCCGGGGGACATATTGGAGTTCGTGGAAGACGACTGACTGCGTCGATACGCATAGTGTGCGGACTTCCGCAAGGTGTCGGACAGCGTATCGGATGACCGCAGACGGATGTCTCCAAGCGTAATGAGAGCTTTCTTCCGCACCGCTTCGGCACGGCCGCAAACCCCTGATCCGACCCCTTCCGGTGCCGTGCTGCCTGCACAGAGCGTGCTCCTACTGGAAGAACGACGTTAGTATTTTTATTATATAGTAGGAGAGGATTATGTCAATCCGATAAATAAAAACCCAGTGTGGTATATGAAATGATGGTCAATGCGCAACTCTATGTAAAGGATCTCCCGGGACGCTTAGTGGAATCCCTGGAGCCCATATCATTGGTGAACGGCAACATCGTCGGCGTGGTGCACGACAGAGAGCAGATAGTGAACCAAAGGATCTGCATTGACGTAACATTCGAGATCAAGGACACCTCCGAGCTTGACAAGCTGAAAGCCATCTGGAAATCCAAGGACGTGCTGATAGCGAAGATCGGCTCGGTCTACAAAACGCACACCATGGAGTACATGCTGGTGGGCAAATTCAAAGCATCCTTCGTCGAGTCGTTGATAGACGAGGCTTCCTCGGTGGTATCCTTCGAATCGGTGGACGTGAACTATTCGTCGAAGAATGCCAGCTCCACCCGCACCGCCATGATATCCGCGGAACTCATGAGCGAGAGCGACCTGAAGAAGTTCGATTCCTTCCTATCCGACGCGTGCAAGAAAAGCAGCATCGTTTACATCAGGGGGCTTTGACATGAGGATATTGATGTCCGGATTCGGCACCGTGGGGCAGGGCTTCGCCGAAGTGCTCATCCTAAGAAAAGAATTCTTCAAGGAAAGATACGGGAAGGACAAGGTGAGCATAGTGTGCGTGATGGACTCCTCCACCTACGTCTCGGATCCCTCCGGGCTCTCTCCCGAAAAGCTGCTGGAGACCAAGAAGAATACGGGAAAGGTCGGGACCAAAAAGTACACCGATCCGAAGGAAGTGATGGACTCCGTCGATTACGACCTGCTCGTGGAAGTGACCCCCACCGATATCAAGACGGGGGGCGTGGGGCTGCTTAACATCA
>JAKQBQ010000014.1 GCA_029574055.1 Methanobacteriota archaeon | reverse complement strand
TTCCCTCCTCTCGGCGGGAGAGTGCGTGATACTGATGTCCCCCGACGGGAAGGAGGTGGACAAGACCCCGGCGAAGAAGGATTCCTCGAACGACAGCAAGACCTGGCAGAGGGTTGCCGACGGTTCCCTGGACTGGACGCTGGCCGAAGGAACACCCGGCGCAAGCAACTGCGGCGGGCTGTTCGGCGGAGAGATGGTGAAAGCCCAGATCATCAAGATCATCACGGAATCTGCGGTCAAGATCATGGGAGAGATGAAGTCCCTCAAGAGCGTGGACGATCTGTCCACCTTCTTCCAGAGGGCGATCCACCTTGCTATTACCACAGGCATAGAGATGCTCGCCTCCTGTCTGGTAGAGGCGGCCATATTCGTTTCCCTTGCGATCACCGATGCCACCTCCACCATATGCGGCGGGGTGCGCTTCGCGCTGTTCATCGATTCCGGATTCGTCGAGGAAGGGCTGAAGTACCTGGTGGGAGAGATCGAATCGCTGCTGCTGAACATTGAGAACCCGTTCGGCCTGAAGGCCAAGGATGTCTTCACGGACAACCTTTACCTCGGGCTGACGCTGTACATGGGGCTTTCGACGCCGAAATTCCTCAAGGGCGTCGATTCCTTCCCGAACGTGAAGCTTGCGATACACATCAACACCAACTTATCCGCCCTGTGCACGCTCATCGGCTCTGACACAGGGAAGTGGAAGGTCACCGCAGGAGTGCTCATAATGGACTGCCCGACGCCTTTGGTGCCTGCCGCGCTCAAACCGAACATGACGCTTGAATCCGATCTCTGGCTATTGAGGGCCACATTCACATCGGTGTGATGCCCCCATGAAAAAGGATATTCAAAAAAAGGAGGGTGCCCATGTTTAACTATTAGTGATGCATACAGTGCTTCCATGGCCGGAGCGAGCTTCAGAATACCGACCGTCCTCTCTGCGGATGAGCTTATGGACAAGTCATTCAAGAGGGCATCCAAGATCTCCAAAAAGGGCTCTGATGCTTTGGACGGAAAGAAGAAGACGGCCTTGGCAAAGGTCACCGCTTCGGCAGACATCGTCACCGCGACCCTGAACGGCTACATAGACCGGTTCCCGAGGATGGAGAAGAGAGAGGATTTCCTCCCCGAGCTTGTGGATCTCGTTATTGGGATTGATAGATACAAGAAAGCTCTCGGCGCGGTGAGATGGGCCTCAAGCAGAATAGACAAACTTAAGAACGATTCCCTTAGGGACATCAGGGGAACTAAGGATCAAACAAGGATTGAAAGCATCAAGAACAGCTTTTACGGAAGGATGTCGTCCCACATAAAGAGGATATCCGCCGACCTTCTTTTCCTTCAGGACGCAAAGAACAAGTTCAGAAACCTGCCCGCCGTGGACCCGAACGTTCCCACTGTGGTGGTTGCGGGGTTCCCGAACGTCGGCAAGAGCAGCCTGGTGGCATATCTCAGCACGGCCACCCCCCAGATCGCGCCGTACCCCTTCACGACGAAAGGGATAATAATAGGGCACATCAAAGACGATTGGAGGACGTTCCAGATCATCGATACCCCCGGTCTGCTTGACCGGGAGTTCGAGGACAGGAACGACATAGAGAAGCAGGCCGTCCTTGCGCTGAGGTACCTGACGGATGTCATGGTCTTCATATTGGACCCCTCTGAAACATGCGGGTACGACATGGTGAAACAGACCGCTCTCCTTGATGCGGTCAAGAAGAATTTCTCCGGCGTTCCGATCATAGTGACCGAGAGCAAGAGCGATATTGTGAAGAGAAATGAGGGCAACATCAGCTTCTCGGTAGAGTCTGGGGATGGGATGGATGAGCTTAAAGAGAACATCCTGAACCCGGTAAGAAGGATATTCAGAGAAAAAGCTGTCGAATCGGAGGATGTCTGACATGGCGGAGATCGCTGCCAGCGATGAGATGAAGGAATATTTCAGATCCCTTTCCAAACGGAACGAGGAATGCTACAGGATCGCGGAGATCGCAAGGAGCCGCGGCCTGGACCCCGAACCTTTCGTCGAGATACCTCAAGCAGAGGATCTTGCTTCCAGGGTGGAGAAGCTCCTCAGGGATTATGATGTTGAGGGGGTAGCGGAGGACATCCGCAGGCTTACCGAAACACACGGGAACCGAGAGATCGTAGCGCTGATGATCGCCGGGGAGTTCGCAAAAAAGCCCGGAGAGAGCTTGGAGAAGATCGTCGACAGGGCGGTGAGGGTCGGCCTGGCGGTATTGACGGAAGGGATACTCGTGGCGCCTCTTGAAGGGATAGCCGATACAAAGATCAAATACAACGATGACGGCTCGAGCTACATCGACCTCATATTCGCCGGGCCCATCCGCGCGGCAGGAGGCACCGGGCAGGCCATGAGCGTCCTCATAGCCGATATTGTGCGCCAGGCGCTTGATATAGGACGATATATCCCCACCAGGGAAGAGATAGCGAGGTTCGATGAGGAGATACCTCTATACAAACAGTGCCAGCACCTTCAATTCTCGCCGACGCCGCAGGAAATAGAGATGATCGTCAAGAACTGCCCCATATGCATAGACGGAGAAGGGACGGAGACCGAAGAGGTGTCCGGGTACAGGAACCTGCCGAGGATCGAGACGAACCGCGTAAGAGGAGGAGCCTGCCTCGTTATCGCCGAGGGGCTGTGCCAAAAAGCCCCAAAGATCAAGAAGCACGTGGACAAACTGAACATTAAGGGGTGGGACTTCATCGGAGAGTACATTGATGCGCACACGTCCCAGGCTGTCCTGGAAGAGACTCACGGCACCGTGCAGCCTTCCAAGACGTACCTTAAGGATCTCGTGGCGGGAAGGCCGATATTCGGGCATCCTTGCGCCGTAGGCGGATTCAGATTGAGATACGGCAGGGCAAGGACCACCGGCCTTGCGGCGCTGGCATTCAACCCCGCAAGCATGTACGCAATGGATGAATTCATGGCGCTCGGCACACAGATCAAGATAGAAAGGCCGGGAAAGGCCTGCGTGGCCACGCCCTGCGATATGCTGGACGGGCCGTTCATCCTGCTGAAGAACGGCGATCTTGTGCATTGCCAAACAAAAGAAGACGTCATTGCCGTGCGCAACGAGATCGCCGAGATCGTGGACAACGGGGAGATACTGGTCCCCTTCGGGGAGTTCAGCGAGAACAACCATGTCTTGGTGCCGTGCGGCTACTCTCCCGAATGGCACAGAGAGGAATTGCTCTCAAAGACAGACGAGCTTCCGGACGACTGGGAGGATCCGACATACGAGCGCGCGAAGATCATGTGCTCGCAATTCGGCGTCCCTCTGCATCCGAAATACAACATGTTCTGGTACGACGTCCCCCTCGGAGGCCTGAAAGAGCTTCGGTCCGCCATATTATCCAACGGAAGGTTCGACAAGAGCCTGATCATTCCCAAAGAGCCTTTGACAAAGAAGATATTGGAGGATCTGTGCGCCACCCACCGCGTGTCCGGGAAAGATGTGGTGATCGACGATCTATACTCAATGCCGCTGATGGACGGACTTGGGCTTGCGGTCAAAGACGGAAAGATCGTTCATTCCAAAGAGTTCGACGGCATTGATTCTCTATCTGCAGTGAGCGGAGCGGCGGGATTCGAGGTCAGGGCAAAAGCGAGGACCAGGATAGGGACAAGGATGGCCCGCCCCGAAAAGGCGAAGGAGAGGGAAATGACGCCGAAGGTCCATTCCCTTTTCCCTGTGGGAAAGGATGGGCAGTACGGCAGAGATATGGGATCGGCGATCAAAGCATCGAAAGCAAAAGCCGGCCGCCTGGGTCCCAATGCGGCATTCACCCTCAACATTGAAGTGGGGAAAAGAAAATGTCCCAAATGCGGGGATGTCACATTCCGCACGTGGTGCAGGGAGTGCAAGGTGCACACTGCCGCATCAACGTCCGTTAAAACAACCTATGGCGGCGGAACGTCAGCAATGGACATCGATCTGAATGACGAATACCGCCGTGCGGTGGCAAACCTCGGCACGACACCTCCCGACGAGCTGAAATGCGTCGAAGGCCTGATGTCGAGGACAAAGACGCCGGAGATACTTGAGAAAGGCATCCTGAGGTCGAAGAACGACGTATCCATCTACAAGGACGGAACGATCAGATACGACATGACGGATATTCCGCTTACGCACTTCAGGCCGATGGAGATCGGCCTCAGCGTCGAAAAGGCCAAAGAGCTGGGATATACCCACGATAAGGAGGGGGATCCGCTCGAGAACGACCGCCAACTGTGGGAGCTCAAAGTACAAGACATAATCCCGTCGAAAGACTGCGGGAACTTCTTAGTGAAGGTTGCCAAATACCTTGACGAGGAATTGGAGAAGATATACGGCCTCAAAGGATACTACAATGTTGAGGACAGAACGGACCTGATCGGGCACCTGACGTTCGGTTTGGCTCCGCACACATCCGGCTGCATCCTCTGCCGCATCATCGGATACACCGAAACAAGGGGGTGCTACGGCCACCCCTTCTTCCATGCGGCGAAGAGGAGGAACTGCGACGGGGACGAGGACTGCGTGATCCTGGCACTGGACGGTCTGCTGAACTTCTCAAGGCTGTATCTCCCCGACAGGAGAGGCGGCCTGATGGATGCCCCCCTCGTCCTTACCACAAGGCTCGATCCGAACGAGATCGACAAAGAGGCCCACAACATAGACTGCCTCTGGAGATATCCGTTGGAGTTCTACAACGCGGCGATGGATATGCGCGACCCGAAGGAGTTGGAGAAGACGATGGACCTCATTTCCGGGCGCATCGGGACCGAGAAACAGTATGAGGGGCTGGGCTTCACCCATGATACCAAGGATATCTCGGAAGGCCCCAAGAACTCGGCTTACACCACCCTCGTGACCATGAAGGACAAGATGGATGCCCAGCTGTATCTTGGGAAGAAGATCCGCGCGGTGGATGAGCGCGACGTGGCCATCAAGGTCATCAACAAACACTTCCTGCCGGACATGGCCGGAAACCTCAGGAGTTTCAGCACCCAGACGGTCAGATGCACCAAGTGCGGAGAGAAATACAGAAGGGTCCCCCTGTCGGGATTGTGCAAATGCGAGAACCCGCTGGTCCTTACCGTGCACGAGGCAAGCGTGAAGAAGTATCTGGAAGTCTCCAAAGAGATCAGCGAGAAATACAATCTCGACGAATACACAAAAGAGAGGATAATGATCCTCGAGATGAGCATGAACTCCGTCTTCAACAACGACAAGATAAAGAAGTGCAAGCTCTCAGATTTCTATTGAAAATATAAGTAAGCGGGCTTGCGCCCGCAGGTTCAGAGAGCCTCGTCCATGTGGGCGAAGACCTCTGCTGAGTTTTTGGAAAGTATTTCCATCGCTTTGTCCAAGGCCTTCCTTGCGGTCATGGACCCGTCGGTCTCGTATCTGAAGTAGAAGTTGGCGTCATCCGCATTGACGGTGACCGCTCCCTCGGATATGTCCACGCATTCCCTGCACAGGGAACAGTTCAGCATATCCTTGACCTTCAGCTTGCCGTTCTTGACCTCGAAGACGCCTCTGGGACATATGGTGATGCATTTGAGCGTGGTGGGGTCTCCGGCCTTTTTGTCGTCGACGGATATCTTCGGGAGGTACTTGTACCCCACACCGAAAGCGGCCTGCCATTTGGCATGCTTCTTGGCCGTCCCCATCACCGCCGTAGCGTAGAT
>JAKQBQ010000212.1 GCA_029574055.1 Methanobacteriota archaeon | reverse complement strand
CAAGAGTGGCAAAGGAGGATGCGATGATCGCCGCCGCGATGGCTGCGACATCCTTTTCCTCAATCTCGCCCTCGGAACCGCCGCCTGCAGCCTCCCATTGGGCGTAAAGCGTCATGTGGCGGGTGACCACGGAATCGAAATCCCACTTCGCGCCGCCCTCCGCCGCAGTGAACCACCCTTTGAACGTGTACCCCTCCATCGATGGCGCCGTTCCCGGCGGGAGCGCTTTTCCTCCCGCTTCCACCTGTGCGGTGAATGTCCCGCTGCCGTTGCAGGGGTCAAACGTAACAATGAACACCGAAATCTCCTCCCACTGCGCATGAAGGGTCAGATCGGAATCCACCGGCAAGCCGAAATCCCACAATTCTCCCGCTGAGGGGGCGGTGAACCATCCTTTGAACTCGAAGCCTTCGCGTTCGGGGTCCGCCGGCCTTGGGACGGGGTCGCCCTTTGATACGGTCGTTTTTTGATATAGCGATCCGCCGTCCAAGAACTCAACTGTCACGGTCTCCTGCGCCGGCGTTGTCCACTGCCCGTATAGGAAGATGTTGCCGCTGTGCCCGTCCACCGTGCCGTCCCATTCGTATTGCCCCTCTTCGTCCAGCGTCCACTTCGAAAAGACCTTGCCGTTCACTGTCCCGAATGTGGGTGCTTCCACGCCCGCCACCGCAGGCTTCACAACATTAGACAGGCCGTTTTGGGGGATGAATACCACTACATAGTCCTCTCCCCACACAGCATAGTATATCTCATCGATAGCGAACTTGCCGCTGACCATGCCGTATTCATCAACAACGAACATCGGCTCCGGCAGTGCGGCATCCATGTTAGTGCTCCATCCCAAGAGTTTTTCCGCGCCGGTCGGACTGTGCAGCAGTATGCCCGAAGAGGGGACCGGGATCAGGATGTTGCCGCTCTCGCGATCGATGCCCGCCGCCATCCTCTCATATTCCTCTTCCGGTACAGGCAGCCGCTCCCAGAAGTAATAGGGATATTCGTTCGCAAATGCCCAATAAGGAGGGGCTTCCCAATATCCTTCGTTCGCGTCGAACATCGCCGATCCTACGCTTATAGATCCGGCATCGGGTTTCCCGACCCTGCTCTCCCCCCTCTGATCCGCGGACGGCGCTGCCGCAGACACCAACCCTTTTCCGTCGGCGCTGCCGAAAGGCATTATTTGTATGGTGACCAACTGCAGCGGGGCGAGATCGCCGTAAGGCAGTCCGCATCCGGCATAAGGGTCCATATCCGGCAAGAAAACCGGCGCCGGACCGAAAAGGTCTTCGCAGAATTGCACCCCCACTCCGTCGACGTTCCCATTGTCCGCGAGATATGTGGGCGCCATGCCCCCCGCGTCGTCGAATACATTGCTTGCGAGGGTACCGGATAACGCCGCGAATATGTTGTTCACGGCGGTGAAGGATGCGTCTCCTGCTGTCTTTAATGCGACTGGTTCATACACCGACCCATCGAAACAGTAGTTTTCATGGAATGTGTTGTTTATGAGATCTACATGTGAATCGACCAACAATACGCATCCTTGCAAAGATGCCGCCTCAATAATGTTGTTGGAGAATGTCGAGTTCGTTATCCTGCCTTCCCCACCATAGGCCATTAGTGCCGCAATATAGTCGCTCATGCTCCCATCCGATCTGATGTCGCAGAAGGTCGTGTTTGATATCGTGAACGAAATTTGGGAAAATATCCCGACCACTGGCATATCCATGACCTCCAGCCCGTAGAAGAAGCACTGATCGATGGCCAGCGTTCCCGTTCCGTCCCCCTGGATCATTACAGACGGGCCGCTGACGTCATAACCCCCCTCGTCTCTGAAAGTGAAGAGGTTTCGAACCAGTTCTATCGAGCTTTCCGGCGGAGCGTCGTTGAGGTACGCCTCTACCGAATAGAAGCCGTTGTTGCTGACAAAAGTGCTGTCTTCGATCCGGAGGTTCGTCTTGTCCGCTTCGCCGCACCATACCGCAGTGCCGTTGCTCTCTATGTAGCAATTGTCGATGACTGCCCTGTCCTCGGAAAATATATTGATGCAGTAGGAGGAGTTCACCAAGACAGAATCGGTCAGAGAGAGCTCTCCGGCCCTTACGAGTACGTGGATGTTGAAGTCGGAGAAACCTTTTTCAAAGCTGCACTTGTCGATCTCGAGGACGCTGGCCATGGAGTCGATCGTCCTGTCGGTATCCCCGGCGAAAATGACGTTCTCGAAGCGCACGCTGTCCCCGCCGCCTCCTTCTTCTATCATTATCGCAGTGCTGTGGTTGTCTGTTTTTATTACGAGGTTTTGAAATATGTACCTTCCATTATTCCCGCTTGGGATCAGGAAGAGGGGGGTTATGGTATTGAAGAGGTCGTCGAAGTTCCTTAACGCGATCGCATCATCGCCTCTTGCTCCGTCGATGACGGCGTATTCCCCCGCCGATAAGGCCGGCAATTCTATTGTTGCGCCCGGATAGTACGGCTCGCCGACGGCCACGGATTCGAGTTCCGTGTTGATCGGGAGCGTCACGAGGGTCCCGGGATCCGCTTCG
>JAKQBQ010000005.1 GCA_029574055.1 Methanobacteriota archaeon | reverse complement strand
CCGGAGATCATGAGCAAGTTCTACGGCGAGTCCGAAGGGAAGCTCAGGGAGATATTCAAGGAGGCGGAGGAGAACGCCCCCAGCATCATATTCATCGATGAGATCGATTCGATAGCTCCCAAGAGGGATGAGGTCACGGGAGAGGCGGAAAGGCGCATAGTAGCTCAGCTGCTCTCCCTGATGGACGGCCTGAACGCAAGGGGAAAGGTCGTGGTCATCGGCGCGACGAACCGGCCGAACTCCATCGACGAGGCCCTCAGAAGGCCGGGGAGGTTCGACAGGGAGATCGAGATCGGGATACCGGACAGGGACGGAAGATTCGAGATACTGCAGATACACACAAGGGGAATGCCTCTTTCCGATGATGTGGATCTCAAGAAATTGGCCGACCGCACCCATGGATATGCGGGAGCGGACATCTCCGCCCTTTGCAAAGAAGCGGCGATGGCCTCTCTGAGGCGCATACTGCCCCAGGTCGACCTGGAGACGGCGGAGATCCCCGTGGACATACTGGAACAGATATCTGTCACGAAGGACGACTTCGTGGAAGCTCTGAAGGACCTCCAGCCATCGAGCATGAGGGAAGTGCTCATAGAGAAGCCCAACGTCAAGTGGGAGGACATAGGAGCGCTGGAATCCGCAAAGCAGGAGCTGATGGAGGCCGTAGAGTGGCCGCTGAAGTTCGGGAAGGTGTTCGACCACATGAACGCCAAACCCCCGAAGGGGATCCTGCTGTACGGCCCGCCGGGCACCGGCAAGACCATGCTCGCAAAGGCTGTAGCAACGGAATCGGAGGCGAACTTCATTGCGGTGAAGGGTCCGGAGTTCCTCAGCAAGTGGGTAGGAGAGTCGGAAAAGGCCGTGAGGGAGACCTTCAGGAAAGCCAGGCAGGCATCGCCCTGCGTGATCTTCATGGACGAGATAGATTCCATCGCCCCGGAAAGGGGAACGGGAAGCGACAGCAACGTCACGGAAAGGGTGATATCCCAGATGCTCACAGAACTCGACGGATTGGAGTCCCTTAACGATGTGGTGGTGATCGCGGCGACCAACCGCCCCGACATAATGGACCAAGCGTTGCTGAGGCCCGGAAGATTCGACAAGAGCATCTTCATAGGCCCGCCCGACCGCGAGTCGAGGTTGGCGATCTTCGGCATACACACGAAAGAGAAGCCCTTGGCTGACAACGTGGACCTCGGCCGGCTTTCGGACAAGACGGATGGGTGCACCGGCGCCGACATCGCGGCGATCTGCAACGAGGCTGTGATGACCGCCGTGAGGCGCCTGATCAAGCCGGGGAAGATCCCGACCGATAAGGAGATCGAAGAATGCAAGGTCGAAATGAAGGATTTCGAATCTGCAGTTGACAAATTCGGACCTCAGGCGGCTCAGGCCTTGAGAGAGTACGGGCATCAAGTCAAAGGAGGCAGCATAGATGGATACAGATGATGTGTGGAACGGCTTCTTCGGAGGAAGTTTCGAATCGATTGCCAAAAGGATGGAGAAGATGTTCTCCGACATGGAGAATCTCGGGGGAACCGGCGTAAAGACCTACGGATATACCGTGTACACGGACTCCGACGGCAACAGGCAGGTGAGAGAGTTCGGGAACGCTGTTGACGGCCAAGACGCGCAGCGCGGCCCGGCCGGCGGGCCTTTGATCGACATCAGCCTTGAGGAAGGAGTGGTCAGAGTGATTGTGGAGATCCCGGGGACCGCCAAAGAGGATATCGCGCTTGAGTGCACGAAAAATACGCTCTCGGTGAGCGCAGACGCCGGCCAAAAGAGATTCGCCGAGACGCTGGCACTTCCGTGCGATGTCGACCCGGATTCCGTCAGATCGGAGTATAACAACGGGATATTGGAGGTTGTCCTTGCTCGGGCAGCCTCTCCGGACACCGAGGGGCGAATAGAGAACGAATGACCCGCGGCAGCGGGCATCAAACACTTTTCAACTTTTTTATCAAGACGGCGGCGGCACCCGGTGGATTGCCGGGCGCGTGATTCGACTGTTCGGCCGATCGTTTTGTATGTGTGTTTATTTTATATAGAAGAACAACCTCTTTACACAATGTGAGCAGAGAAGACCTTATCAACACCACAAGAGCTATTCTGGCAAAGGCGGGTTTCGAGATCTCATCCTCGCTCAATTTACGAAGCGTTTGCTTCGACATCGTCGGGAGGAAGGACGATACGCTGCTTATAATCAAGGTCCTCAGCAATGTGGATGCTTTTTCGAGAGAGAACGCCGAGGACATGAAGATACTTGCCGACGTGCTTAAAGCCACACCGCTGCTGATAGGAGAGACGTCCAGCTCGGGGTCGCTTGAGACCGGGATAGTCTATTCGAGATTCAAGATCCCGATCATATCCAATGAGACTCTCAGCGAGCACCTGCTGGAGGAGGTGCCGCCCTTCATCTTCGCTGCGCCCGGCGGCCTTTACGTGAAGATCGACGGCGAACTCCTGAGGCATATCAGGGAGAGCGGAGGCATAAGCCTAGGCACGCTGGCTGAGACCACGGGCGTCTCCAGGCGCACCATTCAAATGTACGAGTCCGGGATGGGGGCAATGATCGATGCTGCGATGAGGCTCGAAGAGTTCCTCCAAGTGCCTATAATCGAGCCTGTCAATCCTTTTGAATACAAGAATACCAAAAAGCCGGAGGATTATGAAGTGACAGGCAACAGAGTGACCTGGTCGGAGCCGCTGAACCGCCTCCTTGAGCTCGGATTCGCCATAACCCCGGTCACGAAGAGCCCCTTCGATGCCTTTTCGAGAAGCAGGAAGACCATATTCCTCACCGGGCTGGGGGCGGATGAGGATAAGCTCGTACAAAAAGCCATGATCGCCTCCGAGATATCGAAGATCGCCGGCAAACATTCCCTGATCATTGTGGATAAGGAGCGCTCGGCCGAGAATATAGAGTCCACCGCCGTAGTGACCAGCGAGGAGCTGAAAAAGATAGACGATCAGGATGCGCTCACAGATCTGGCACTTTCAAGGAGCACTAAAAAATGATCTCTCTGAACATCGGGAAATGCAGAGTCGACATCCTTCCCATAGTCAAAGGCCTCGTGTCCGAAGCGGAGAAGATCAGAGAGACGTATGGGCGATACGAAGCGTACGCCGCCTCGCTGGGGATAGAGGAGATAATGGCGCTGAAGGATCGAGATAACATAGAAGATGTCCAGGAGCTGAGCGAGATCGATATGGTCTACGTCTATCACCTATCCAACTTCGGGGAGATAGAGGCTCCCGCACCGGCGCTCTGCGAGTTGATCGATCTTTGCTCAAAAGACTCCCTGGAAGTGATACCGCTTGACATGAACAACGAAGAGTTCACAGAGATGTACATCCAGACGGTGAAGACCATGGAGTTCGTAAAAGAACACAGACTCGCCAAAAAAGGAATGAAGCGCCATTTTGACATGTCCTCCGCGGAATCCTTCGCCATTGCATGGGACACTTACCTGAACAAGGTCAAAGGATACGGGAAGGTAAGCAGGAAAAGAGAGGAGTACATAGCATCGCAGATAAAGGACATAGCGAAATACAGGACCTCTTTGCTGGCGGTCATCGAAGTAGAAAGGGTAAATAACATAGCGACCCTATTGACCAACAATGAATGACGGATGCCCCAGATGCGGAGAGTATGCTGCTGCCGGCAGGTCGTACTGCGGCGAATGCGGCCGCCGTCTTGATGGCGTTGAGTATCCGCACCCCGCCCCCGACAGTTCTCCACCGAGCAGCACACAGCCTGAGCGCGCCCGCCTCGGCGTCCTCGAGGCCGTTCTTTTGGCCGTATGCTTCGTTGTCATTGCCGTGGTCGTCTTCGAGATAATCGTGGTGGTGATACACTATCCGGACGTTGCCGCCTTATCAAGCGGCATCCTGCTCAGGTTCTATGTGATTGTGCCTTTCCCGCAAATAGTGTTCAGCATGAGCGGGTTCGCCCTTTTGCTGTACTGGTCGCTTGCCTTGAGCGCCATCGTGACCAGCGCGGCGCTCATGATCCAGCGGTTCTTTGACAAGACCGGCAGACTGAAGAGGCTCGACCGGCCCGACGCCGTCGAGGACACTGCTGCGTTTTGGGTGGGCATTTCTCTCTGCGCCTCTTTCATCATCAGCGTCATCATCACCATATTGACCATCTCATCCGGGTCGGAGATCACCGTGCCCGACTTCGGCGGCGTGGTAGAGCAGATACTGTCGCTGGTGCACGCGGTGGTATGGGAAGAGCTCGTGACCCGCCTTCTTTACATCGGTGTGCCTATGGCGGTCATCTCGCTCATCGTCACAAAGAAGTGGGGGTCCCTCAGGAGCATCCTTGGGGGTTTCGGCATGAGCACGACCGCGGTCATCCTCATAATCATTTCCAGCACGATCTTCGGTCTGGCACATTACCCGGGCTGGGAGGATCAGGCATGGAAGGTCGTCTCCGCTGCCCTGATGGGAGTGTTCTTGGGATACGTGTTCGTCCGCTTCGGGCTGTACGCCTCGATAATGCTGCACTTTGTCAACAACTTCCTCACGTCCTTCAATTGGATGGGGCTTGAGCCGGTGTTGGTGGTGTTGGAGCTGTTTTTCCTCGCGGCGGGCATCGTGGCCTTGGTCTATATCGTGAAGAGGATGCTTGATCTCGGCGGTTCGGGCAAGCCGCTCCCGCTGTTCCAGAACAGCTATTCGAAATGATCGGTCACGCGTTCCGCATGAGGTATTCCAGGCGCTTCTTTGACACGACTGCAGACTCCATGCTCTTGGATTCGATGATATAGTTGCCCTTGTATCCTTTCAATTTGGATAGTGCGTTGGAAAAATCTATGTTCCCGTCGCCGATCGTCAAGTGGTCATCGCTCTTGCCGGCGTTGTCGTGGATGTGGATGTTCGCTATCCTTCCTTTAAAAGCGTCAATGCATTCGTCTATCGCTCCCATTGTGTTGGCGTGGCCGATGTCGAAGCATATCTTCAGGTCGGTGCCGTCTATGAGTTCCAGCAGGTCGCCGGGCATCTGACCCATCATCATGCGCAAAGACGGCAGGTTCTCTATCGCCGCCGTCAGCCCGTATTCCTCGGCCCCTTTCTCTATCCTCTTAAGGGAATGCTTGGAGAGCTTCACGGACCGCGCGTTCGTGCCGTACAGAGTCATTGAATACAGCCCGGGGTGCACCGTCACCGTTCTGATGTCCATCGCATTGGCATGTTCCATCGTCCTCAGCGTCTCTTCGACGGACACCTCTCTTATCCTGTCGTTGAATGACGCTATGTTGATGTCGCATATCGGGGCGTGCACAGAATATCTCATGCTGTATGCGCCTTTTATCTCATTGAACCTTGAAGAGAACCCTATGACAGAATTCTCGGCCTCCGAGAATATCTCCCACAGTCCGAACTCCTTTGACACCATCTCCATGACCGCCTCCGGATCGAGGACGGAGAACTGCGTGCATGATACTCCGATCATCCCCTCACCTCCTCGCCGTTAACGGTCCTCGGCGCTATCTTGTCGATAAGGGCCTCCGGGTCATCGCATTCGATCGTGACCTTCAATGAACCCAGCACCGTCTTTGGTTCGGTGAAGGATATCTTCCCAACGACAGCGACCTGCTTATTCAGATGCAGCACTATGCTGCCGCCTCTGATGCCTTTGAACATGGTCGATCTCGTGCTGTCGAGTATCTTCTGCCTGCGTATCAGAACGGAGAAGCGGTCCAAGCCGGCCTCTCCTTCGAAACCGCTGCCGGTCCTTTCCAAAGATGCGTCCGGGAATATGTTCAAGATCGCTTCCCTGACTTTCTCCGGGTCTTCGCTTGGATATACCCGGCACGATATCAGGACGGAGGTCATGTGGTGGGACAGGTGTTGTGCATATTTAACTTCCTTTGCAGGCGGGAACCTGCTGAGGAAAGAGCCTTCCGATACCGTTATTTCCCCGATCTTCCCGCAACAATATGCGGCGGGCCAGCGGCATCTCCGTCGTATGTTGAAAGGTTATTTAGTGAAGTACCGTATTTGGTTTTTCATGAGGTCGGAGGTCCTGAGTGCGGCGGCAAGAAAGAACTTGTTCTTCTCTCCTGAAGCGTTAGAAATAGTGCTCTCCAACCCGGACCCGGTGACCTTCACCAACACCATTCTGTCGGTGCTTTCCGAGAGCTCCGTCTTCATTGAGAAGAAGGATGTCATGAACTTCCTCGCCGGAGACACGGCGGCAGCGCCGGAGAGAAAGCCTTTCGTCCCCAAGAACAAGAACCACAGCGGCATCTCCATCGTCTCCGGCACGGATATAACCGGCGACTCGACCTGCGAAGGCAAGATCACGGATTTCACCGCCTATTTCAAAAGCAGGTTCTTCGCGCTGAAGAAGATGATCGAGAAAAGGCGCGACTTCGGTGCCTCCATACCCATATCCAAAGCTATGAGCCTCGGGAGAGAAGCGAGGATCATAGGGATGATCTACGAAAAGAAAGAAACAAAGAACGGCCACACCACTTTGACGATCGAAGATGAATGCGGATCGTGCACAGTGCTGATATCAAAGGACACCGCCTGCGATGGCGAGCTGTTCGTCAACGACGAGGTCATAGGCGTATCGGGAAAGCCGTCCTCCCGCGGGAACCTGTTCGTCGCGGAGAAGATATTCAGGCCGGACATCCCTGCAGGACGCGCGTGGACCCCGTCGGACTCCGTCTCTTCCGTAGCGTTCCTTTCCGATATACACGTGGGGAGCTCCACCTTCATGGATAAAGAGTGGGAAAAAATGATGACCTGGCTCAAGGCAAATTCGTACGACATGGACCTGGATTATCTGATACTTCCGGGGGACGTTGTGGACGGCATCGGGATATATCCCGGGCAGGAGGAGGAACTGAACATCGCCGACATCTACAAACAGTATGAAAAGCTCGGAGAGTACCTCAAAGACATCCCCGACCACATCAAGATCGTGCTCCAGCCCGGCGACCATGACGCCGTGAGGCTGGCCGAACCGCAGCCGGCTCTCGGCAAGATATTCACAAAAAGTTTTGACTCCAACATCATATTGGCCGGGAACCCCGTCAATATAGAGATAGAAGAGAGGATCATTCTATCATATCATGGAAAAAGCATCGACGACTGGGTGTCCAGCGTGCAGAAGCTGACTTATGAGGATCCCATCAACGTGATGAAGGAGATGCTGATCAGACGCCACCTGTCCCCGATGTACGGGGGGAAGACCGCGCTGGCCCCCGAGAAGAAGGATTATCTTGTTGTGGAACGTGTTCCCGACATATTCGTTTCCGGGCATGTGCACGGTGCCGGGAAGATGGACTTCCGCGGGATCAAGGTGATCAACGCCTCGGCGTGGCAGGATCAGACCGAATACCAAAAGGCGCACAACTTCAACCCCAACCCCGCAATAATGCCTGTGGTCCATCTCGGCACGGGCGCCGCGCGGATGATGGACTTCACGAAGTGATGTTCGACAAAAAAAAGATTTTTGTTAAAGGGTTTTAAAGAATACCCAGACGATCAGCAGGAAGCCGATTATGAGCATCAGGTACGCCGTGACCCAGATGAACGTGAATGATCTTTTCAGTTTCTTCGGATCATCCCATATCTCGTCCAAGCGATCCCTGACAGATCTCACTCCGCCGCCTCTCCCTTTCTTTTCAGGTGTTTGAGACGAGTCGTGTTCTCCCTCTCCATCTCTTCGAGACGGAAGCTGACGAACCTCTCGGACTCTTTGAGTTCAGGTATGATCTTGAACTCGAGGGCGTTGACCCTCCTCTTCGTCCTCTCTATCTCATCCAGCAGCTTCTTCATGGTGGTCTCGACCTCGGCCGCGCGGACCAAGGTGTCGAGCAGCTTCTCAAAGGCCATAGCGGCCTCCTCGATGTACGCGGACGTCTCGATCACACCGTATCCCTTGTCGGTCATCTTGGTGTGTATCGCGGTGGCCTCCACCTTGGGAACCATCATCCCCATTATGCTCTTGCTGCCAAGTTTGACCTCCGGTTCCGCCTTGAGCGCGTATGCCGCGCTCTTGACGGCGATCTCTCCCTCTGCCGCCTGAGCAATGGTTATCTTCTCCATTGCCGCCTCAAAGTCCGATGCGGCGCCCTCACGCATCTTCTTGGCCTTTTCGAGGACCTCGAAGAACTCGATGATGAGGCCGTCCCTCTTCATCTTCATGATCTTGTATCCGCTTTCGGACAGCTTGATCCTCTTCTTGAGGCTCAAGAGGGTCGAACGGTTCGGGGTGATTTCCTGGCTTGACATGGGACTCACTTCTGCAGGTACTTCTCTATGTACTTACGGTCTATCCTTGTCAGCTGGTCGATGTCCAGTTCCTTCAGGATCTCCCATGAGATCTCGAGGGTCCTCTCTATCGAACGGTCCTCATCGATCCCCTGGCGCACGACGCGGTCCTCGAAGAGGTCCGCGAAGTCCAGGAACTTCCTGTCCTTTGCAGACAAGGAGTCCTTTCCTACGATGGCCACCAGGCCGCGGAGGTCCTTTCCTTCTGCGTACGATGCGTACAGCTGGTCCGACACCGCCTTGTGGTCCTCTCTGGTCTTTCCCTTTCCGACGCCTGAGTTCATCAGACGGCTGAGGGATGATGAGACGTTCACCGGCGGGTATATGCCGTTGCGGTGGAGTTCTCTCGAAAGAACGATCTGACCCTCCGTGATGTATCCGGAAAGATCCGGGATCGGGTGGGTGATATCGTCGCTGGGCATCGAAAGGATGGGGATCTGGGTGATCGAACCTTTCTTGCCTTTGATCCTTCCGGCACGCTCGTAGAGCTGTGCAAGGTCGGTGTACATGTAGCCGGGGTATCCGCGTCTTCCGGGAACCTCTTCTCTTGCCGCACCCACCTGACGCAGCGCCTCGCAGTAGTTGGTGATGTCGGTCATTATCACAAGGACCTGCATGCCAAGCTCGAACGCCATGTATTCGGCGGTTGTCAGGCCGAGACGGGGCGTGACGATACGCTCGACCGCCGGGTCATCGGCAAGGTTCAGGAAGACCACCGCATTCTTCAGAGCGCCGGTCCTCTCGAACTCTTTCATGAACATCTGCTTCTCTTCATTGGTGATACCGAGCGCAATGAACACCACAGCGAACTCCTCGTTCTCTCCGAGGACCTTCGCCTGCCTTGCGATCTGCAGGGCGATCTCGTTGTGGGGAAGCCCCGATCCCGAGAATATCGGCAGCTTCTGCCCTCTGACCAGGGTGTTCATCCCGTCAATGGTCGATATGCCTGTCTGAATGAAATCCGCCGGACTGTCCCTTGCCCAGGGGTTGATGGCCGCCCCGACGATATCCAGCTCTTTCTCCGGCACGATCCTGGCTCCACCGTCGAGGGGCTCTCCGGCCCCTGTAAGGACCCTTCCGAGCATCTCCCTCGATACAGGCATCTTCATGGTGTCTCCGAGGAAACGCACGGATGCCTGCCTGTCTATGCCTGTTGTGCCTTCGAATATCTGGATGACCACGACCTCATCGGACGTGTCGAGGACCTGGCCTCTTTTTATCGATCCGTCGGAGAGCCTTACAGTCACCATCTCCTGGTAGCCTACCGGCTCGGTCTTCTTCACGAATACCAGCGGGCCGGCTATCTGGGAGACCGTCTTGTACTCCTTGGATACTGCTGCTTTTGCCATTGTTCTCACGCTCCAAGTCCTGCGAACTGCGCATCCATGTCTTTGGATACCGCTTCGAGTTCAGCATCTACATTCTCTTCGTACTTCGCCTGGTTGAACCTCTGCCTTACCGGCAGGTAGGCGATCTTGTCCACCTGCACTCCGCCCGCAAGGGCGTTGGCCGCGAGGTCCGAGTACTTTTTGATAAGCGACAGCATGACGTACTGCCTGTTTGCGGGGCAGTACGCATCAATGGGGTGATAGGCGTTCTGCTGCAGGAATATCTCGCGGATCATCTTTGCAACCTCCAGTACGAGCTTCTGCTCGTCCGGCAGGGAGTCCGATCCGACCATCTGCACTATCTCCTGAAGTTCCGATTCTTTCTGAAGCACCTGCATCGCCCATGCCTTGAGCATGGGGAAATCCTCGGCCACATTCTTCTTGTACCAGTCGCTGAGCTGCTTGTCATACATTGAGTACGATGTCAGCCAGTTGATGGCGGGGAAGTGCCTCCTCTCTCTGAGCTTGGTGTCGAGCGCCCAGAACACACGGACGATACGCAGGGTGTTCTGCGTGACCGGCTCCGATAGGTCTCCTCCGGGAGGAGAGACCGCACCGATGACGGAAACGGACCCGACCTCGCCGCTCAGCGCCTTTGCGCGGCACGCGCGCTCGTAGAACTCGGACAGGCGCCCCGCGAGGTACGCTGGGAACCCTTCTTCTCCGGGCATCTCTTCCAGCCTTGACGATATCTCACGCATGGCCTCCGCCCATCTTGATGTGGAGTCCGCCATGAGCGAAACGTCGTACCCCATGTCCCTGAAGTATTCCGCGATGGTTATGCCTGTGTAAACAGACGCTTCCCTTGCGGCCACCGGCATATTGGATGTGTTAGCTATCAGGACGGTCCTGTTCATAAGGGACTCGCCTGTGGTGGGGTCAACAAGCTCCGGGAACTCGGTCAGGACCTCGGTCATCTCGTTGCCGCGCTCGCCGCATCCAATGTACACCACTATCTCCGCGTTGGAGTATTTGGCCAGGGACTGCTGCGTGACCGTCTTCCCCGTGCCGAATGCGCCGGGGATCGCGGAAGCGCCGCCCTTTGCAAGGGGGAACATCGTGTCCAGCACCCTCTGCCCCGTTATCAGGGGGATGTCGGGCTGGAATTTCTCTTTCACCGGCCTTGCCTCACGGACCGGCCATTTCTGCATCATGGACACTTCCTGCCCGTCGACCTCCGCTATAGCGTCCTCGACCGTGTGCATTCCTGCGGAAATGTTCTTTATCTTTCCTTTCTTGAATCCGGGAGGGATCATGATCTTGTGGACCATCGAACCTTCCTTGACCGTGCCTATTGCCTGGCCGGCCTCTACTTCATCGCCGTTCTTGACGGTGGGCTTGAAGTCCCACTTCTTCTCTCTGTCGAGTCCAGGCGCGGAGACCCCGCGGAAGATATAATCTCCCATTTTGTCCCTGAGAACGGGAAGAGGCCTCTGAATTCCGTCATAAACGGATGTTAGAAGTCCCGGACCGAGTTCCGCGACAAGAGGGAGCCCGGTGTTTGTGACCGGCTCTCCGGGCTTCACGCCCGAAGTATCCTCATAAACCTGGATGATAGAGTAGTCGCCTACGATCTTGATGACCTCGCCCATGAGACCCTCTTTCCCCACATGCACGACATCGTACATCCTGGGAGAGATCCCGGTTGCCGTCACCACCGGACCCGCGACCCTGTATATTACACCTTTTGTACTCATTTATTCATCCTCTGTTTTGTATAAATCAACGCCAATTGCTCTTTTGACCTTCTCGCGAAGGTCGCTTTCATCTCCGCCCACGGGTACGACCACGGGCTGGATGGAATCCATCATTTTCGATCTGAAATTGTGCTGGAGGTACTTCATATCCCTCGCATCGATGGCCAGTATGCCGATCTCCGCGTCGGACATGGCTTTCATGATCGTGTTCTGGTAGTTGCTTTCGTCTGCCACGAACACGCGCTTCAGCCCGGCCAATCTGAATCCGAGCACGAATTCCTCGCTTCCTACTACTGCGATTTGCATCAGATCACCAAAAGTCCCTTGATAGTGTCCCTATCCAATCCGCTCTCCGTCCCCCTTGCTATGACCCTGATGTTCCTGACCTCGTATTCCTTATTGATCATGTAGTCTATCACGGGTATCACAGACAGCGGGTACAGCCTGGAGAACTTCTTTGCTTTCTGCCTCTCGTACTTCCTGAGCCCGAGCACGGCGTCCCTGACATTGTTGGCGTCCAGCGCCGCTTTCACTTCTTCGCCGAAGTCTATCTGGGATGCTTCGTTGACCATGGACGGGATGTCTTCAGCATTGGCGAGAAGCGCCAGCGTCCTGTCGTCTATCATCCTTCCTCCGCGGATCAGGTATTTCGTCACCTGCTCCCCGTATATCCCTTCGGCCTTGAGCTTCAGGATCGTCTCGAAGTTCTTTACATCCACCTGCTCCCTCACGTAATCGTAGAATAGCTGGGAAGGCCTCGATGTCAGGCTGATGCTCTTGATCAGCCTCTCATAGTGCACCTTGTCCAAGAAATCCTCGATCACTCCCAGGTTCCCGCTTGATTTGTAAGCGGAGATTATCTCCTGGGGGATCTCCACGTGGGTGGTCTTGCCAAAGCTCGCAAGGATGTCTTCGTCCGTGTCTAAAGCTATGAGCTTATCCAATGATTCGGCGCTGAGCCTGCCGGCGGGGACCAGATCCTCTCTGATGCCGTCGGCGTCCAAGCCGTACGATTTCCCGCGGAGTATGACCTTCAGATTCCACACGTCCCATTTGTCTAGGTACGCGGAGACCATCTCATACAGTTCCCCGGTGGACGACCTGAGTATGCTGCTGAACACCTTCGCCATGTTGATATAAGTGGCGTGCTCCAGAAGGATGAGTCCTGACAGCCTTCCTGCCAGGTCCGCCATCTCCTTGCTGTAGCCCGCCTCGCTGATGTAGCGGGATATCTCCGGCACGGTCATCATCAGCATCTTGTCGTAATCCTCTTCCTTCAGCAGGAGGGATTTCTTGGCCTTCACCCTGGCGACTGTATAGGAGTAGTTTCCTCTTCCTCTGTTGCGCCTGAACATAGTCTCACTCGAACAAGATGTTGGACAAGGCCTTTATCTCACGGTTCCAGATCGTTTGGAGTATGGTCTCATATTGCATGTCGACCTCTACGGTGCCGTCCTCGCTTTGGAGGATCATGCCCGCGCGTATCCTCGGATCCTTCTCGACCGATTTGACGCCAAGCTCCTTCGCGGTGAAGTCGTCCTTGGGAGACATTATCGCCTTCGGCTTGTCGATGACGGTCTTTGCAGACTTCACCATCTCCTTGTACTGCCCAAGTTTGACGTCCTTGGGAGCAGCCTCGAGATCGGCGAGAACCGTCTCGAATGCCTTGGCGAGGATCTCCTTCTTCTTCGACAGGACTATCTTCTTGCTTTCCAGCTCCGCGCTTGAAAGCTCCTGGCGGTTGAGACGCTCAACTTCCTCTTTGAGCTTCTTGTCCTCTTTTTCTCTCATGTCGGCTATCTGCGCATCCGCCTCGGCAAGGATCGCCCTGACCTCTGCTTTGGCCTGCGAGTCTATCTCGCCCGCCTGCTTGTCGGCGGATGCCTCGATCTCCTTCACGACGTTATCTAATGCCATATTAAGGCCTCAGATTCTTACAACGCGAACAATGCTATGATAGCTATAACCAGACCGAAGATAACGATGGTCTCGGGAATAACCATGAAGATCATTGCCGTACCGAATATGCTTCTGTCCTCTGTCATTGCACCAACTGCGGCTGCACCTACGTCTTTCTCTCCCATTCCCGCTCCTATTCCAGTGAGCCCAACGGCGAGTCCTGCTCCGATCGCGGCGAGTCCTGCTGCTTCTCCTTCCAATGCCATTTTCATACCTCTTTGTTTGTTTCTTGTTTTATTGTTTTAAAGCGTTTGATAATCAGCGGTTCGTATTTTGTCCCGCCTCCGACGAAGAACTTCGTCATCAATTCCACAAACTGCAGCCTTAGCGCGTGCAGTCCGGCGGACAGTATCCCGAGCGTCCATACGACAAAGTGCAGGAATGCCAGGAACAACAGCAACGGTATCAGGAGATACCATTCGGGCCATACTACGGCGTCTGTCATTCCCATGAACATACCGAACACTATGTAGTTGAAGGCCATCGCCATGCCTGCCTTGGACATTCCGATGGCCGCCAGACGAGTATATGATAGGATCATGCCGATGACGTTTGGAACTTCAAGTATCGCTTTTGCGCCTTCTGCCTTGAAGTTTATCGCCACTCCGACAACGAGCATCGCTGCCCCGGCAATCAGCAGATACAGCAACATCCCTTCCAGCGGGACCTTGCTGAACAACACCTGGGTCAACGCATAGCAGAGCACCACCATTCCGATGAACAGGATTATCCATCCTCCCTTCTCTATGAACGCATGCTTGTTGTTGTGCTGCCTCCTTACGTTCAGGAAGCCGCATATGTATCCTATCATTATGTGGATTATTCCGATGTACACAGCCAGCTTAAGCAGCATGACCACATCGTCCTCGAGCTTCGACACACCGTGCCCGTTGACCATTATGCCGGAGAACCAATCGGGCATGCTTACGCCCAACAGTGCTTCCCAGGTCATGCCCAGCGGCGGTTCCCAGTGGCCTATGAAGTGCATTCCGAAGGCTTCTCCGAAGAAGAAGAAACCGAACAGGAACGACCATATCCCGCCGAAGAACAGTACGGTGGCTATAGCGCGCCAATCCTTGTGGCGTGTGACCTTAAGGCCGTACGCCCCGATTATAATAAAGGGAATAGCGTAGCCGCAATCCCCTATCATGAACCCGAAGAACAACGGAAGGAAGAACATGATCAGGATCGACGGGTCGATCTCCTGATACTTCGGGATCGCGACCAGGCTGGTCGCGTGTTCGAATTCCTTTGCGATTATGCCGTTGTTGTTCTTTGTGGGTGCTTTTTTGAATCTTTCCTCTGCCTCTTCCTCTTCGTGCATGTTCCTGCCGCGCGTCTCCTCGACCTCGATGTGGACATCGTTGCCCAGCCTTGATTCGAGCTCGGTGGTCACGACCTGTACCTTCTTTGTAGGTACCCAGGCATCCATTATGTACGAGTACTCCCCGACCGCGAGCCTGAGCGGGACCTCTCCCTTCTCGATCTCGATCGACAGTTCCTCGTCCGTTGCACGCAGGAAGGTTTTGTGTTTTATCTGAAGCGCTTCGACCTCTTTCTCTACGGACTCCAGCTTGTCATTGAGGTCTGCCAAGCCCGCGTCGGCCAGTACAAGCGCCCCGGATGCCGGCCCCTTCCCTTCCGGCACCGCGAACTCTACGAATCCGTGGTCGGATAGGATGGATGACGCTTTGTCCCTGTCCTCGTTCTTCACGAAGACCGCCGCCACTCCGCCTCCGCTCTTCTTCTTTTTCTTTTTGAAGGAGACGAATATCTCGGCGTCCGCAAGCGCCTTCAGCGCCTCGGACGGGTCTTTTTCTACTGTTCCTACGATCACCGCGAGGCTCTTGTACCCTGAATAGAGTTCAAGATCCACCGGGATCGCCGTGAGAAGCTCTAAGCTCTTCTTCTTAGCGTTTAATTCAGTGATTCTCCGATTAAGATCATTCCTGACATCGAGAACTTTTAGAACTTCGGCCTCGACTCCCTCGACGCTGCCGTACGATATCTGTTCCCTGAGTTCATCCGCCGAGACCTTGGAGGTCTCGGTGTTCTTCCCGATACCCAGCTCTTTCTCCATTGCCCTTACTTTAAGCAGCCTCTCGGATGCTTTCGTGTTGGTGGGCAACGGTGATCCTATGGACATGCCGTCCGTACCGGCAGTATGATCAATCACGTGGAGCGCCCTCACGCTGTAGAAGGCTTCGATAGCCTCCTCCATGTGGGACTTCGTCCCCACGACCACGACCCTACTCATAGACTCAGGAAGCGACATTTATGGTCCTCTCAAATTCTTTGATGAGAAAATCGTTCACTTCCTTGATCTTCTTCGCCGATGCTTTCTCGACGGATTTTGCTTCCTTCTCGCCGGCGGCGAGAAGCTCGCTCCTTTTCTCGTCGAGAGCCTTCTGCTCGGTTGCAATGGTAGATTCGTAGCTGCTTCGCATTTCTGCTTCGGCTTCCTGAATCCTCTTCACAGAATCCCTGCGGGCATCTGCGATGGCTGCTTTCTTGTTCGCCTCGGCCTTTTCGACCTTGGCATCCGCCTCCGCTTCAGCCTTTTTTATTTCCGAAAGTATGTCAGTTCGGCTCAATTTACACTCCCCGACCTTTTGCCAAGCACGGCATGAGGTTGGTTATACTTAAGGGTAATTGTCAAAAAGACGTAGTATTACCTCTATGGAAATCTCCATAGAAACTCACTGTTTGTCTTGGAATTCCCGCACCTTTATGTTGGTCTCGGCAAGCAGATCCTTAGACAGATCGTCCACATACCCAGTCTTGTAAACTACCTCTACTATCCCGGAGTTTATCAGTATCTTGGTACACATCGAGCACGGGAAGGTCGTGGTGTACATCGTAGCGTCTTTGACGCTCACCCCGAAATACGCCGCCTGCGCCACGGCGTTCTGCTCGGCGTGCACCCCTCTGCACAATTCGTGCCTTACTCCGGAGGGTATGTTCAACTGCTCTCTAATGCACCCGAGCTCCTCGCAGTGCCGCGTGCCCTTGGGGGAGCCGTTGTACCCAGTGGATAATATGTGTTTGTCCTTC
>JAKQBQ010000002.1 GCA_029574055.1 Methanobacteriota archaeon | reverse complement strand
CGCGAGAAGAAGAACATCGTGTTCTGCATGTCCGGACACGGCATGCTCGACCTCTATGGATACGAACAGTATCTCGACGGCACCATGCAGAAGTCGTCGATGTGATCGGTGGCAGCAAAAACTCAAGGCGGGCACCCCCCGCCACCTTTATTATTTTTCATATCTGGGTCTATCGTTTTTTAAAATCCGGGTTCCATAGTTTATCAATAAAAACTAATCATGTTTTAAACATGTTTAATTAATTTTACGATACATACTACATTATAGTTACCATGCGGAAAAATAAAATACAAACACCCTTCTGGTGATGTAGATGCCGGGAGAATTGAAGGAGGACACGGTGGTCATCGAAGATCAGAAAGAGGGTACGCAGCTCTACAATAAAGGGAACTTCGGCTACCCCATGAGCGGAGGGGGGCTGGAACTGGACCTGATCGAGGCAACGTTCCTTGTAGAGTGCAACAGGCTCCAGGTGACCAAAGACGGTTCGCCGATTTCTATGGGGGAGATATTCTATCATTCTTCGATGCAGTATGACAACTTCGACATCTCATTTCTGGTATATCGCGATATGAGGAACCGCGGGTTCATCGTGAAAGCGGAAAGCGGCCACTTCGACCTCTCCGTGTTCCCCAGAGGATCCAATATGAGCAACTCGCGCCCGATATATCTTGTTAGGGCGGTATCTGAAAGGGATATCCTCAAGCTCGATATCTTCTCGAAGGAGGTGGCGCACACCGAAAGCAAAGGGAAGAGGCTGCTGTACGGAGTCGTCGACGAAGAGGGCGACATCACTTACTATTGTATGTCCTCAAAAAACCCGACCGGCGGCGCCCCGCATTCATCGGCGAAGCAAGCGGCAAAAGGCATCCTGGTGGGTGAAAGGACGTTTGTCATTGAAAAGAGCCACATCGAGTACCTCAACAGAAAGGGATTCTACGGGAAGATGATGGGCGATGCCCTTCAGCTGTCGCTCATAGAGTGCTGCTTCTTGATAGAGAAGGGAGATCTGAAGGTGACCACCGGGGCCGGAGAGAACATTACTGCAAAAAAAGCGTTGAAGCTCGGAGTAAAGGCACAAGAGGAATTCGAGCTGAGGCTCGCTACATACAGGGACCTTAGGAAAAGAGGATTGGTCGTGAAGACCGGGTTCAAGTACGGTACGCACTTCAGGGTGTACGAGGGATCGCCGGACAGGGGGCACGCGAAATATCTGGTACATTCCGTCTCTAACGATAAGATCCTGATGTGGCCGGAGATATCCAGAACAGTCAGGCTATCCGGCGGGGTGAAGAAGGAGGTCCTATTCTGCCGCGCCGAGGATCCCATGGAATATCTGGAATTCAGATGGTTCAGGCCGTAAGAATTAAAGAATAAATGGTTTTAGAAAGAGGTTGGTTCAGAGCATTATCTCGATGCCGAGCTTCTCCGTGAGTTCTTTGTACCTGTTGCGGATGGTTACCTCGGTGACCCCGGCAACATCGGCTACTTCCCTCTGGGTCCTGCGCTCGTTGCATATTATGGATGAGATGTATATCGCAGCGGCGGCCACTCCGGTGGGGCCCCTTCCTGATGTAAGTTCCTTCTCGGACGCGTCCTTCAGGATCTCGGCCGCTTTGCTCTGGACCTCTCCGCTGAGCTTCAGCTCGGAGCAGAACCTCTGGACGTAATCCTGGGGTTTGGTGGGCATCAGTTTTAGTTTCAGCTCGCGGGTCATGAACCTGTATGTGCGCCCGATCTCCTTCCTGCCGACGCGGCTGGAGCTCGCGACCTCGTCCAGCGTCCTCGGGACGCCGCACTGCCTGCATGCGGCATACAAAGATGCCGCCACGACGCCCTCGATGGATCTCCCTCTGATCAGGTTCTTGTTGACCGCTTTCCTGTACACCATCGCAGCGGTCTCCCTGACGTTCCTGGGAAGCCCCATTGCCGAGGCCATCCTGTCGAGTTCGGAAAGCGCAAAGGCAAGGTTCCTCTCCGTAGCGTTGGAGACACGGATCCTTCTCTGCCATTTCCTCAGCCTGTAGAGCTGCGCCCTGTTCCTTGTAGGGATGCTCTTCCCATAGCTGTCCTTGTTCTTCCAGGATATCTCTGTGGATAATCCCTTGTCGTGTATGGTGTAGGTCATAGGGGCGCCGGTGCGCGCTCTTTTCTCTCCCTGTTCGACATCGAAGGCCCTCCACTCCGGCCCCTGGTCTATGAATTGGTCGTCCAAGACCAGACCGCAGTCCTCGCAGAGGAGCTCCCCTCTCTCATAGTCGCGCACAAGGTGGTGGCTTCCGCACTCGGGGCAGACCTCAATCTCTTCTGTTCCTTCTCTTGTCTTTGGCATTTTGAGTTCTCCTTGAAACGTATAGTTCTTTCCCTCTGAGATTTTTCAGCACGGCCGCGTCGTCGACGGCTACCGTGATGAAAGGCTCGTTAACGGGTCCGAAAACTCGTTTAACGAACCCCACTTTTTTCTTCCCGGAATCAAAGACCGGATTTCCGATATCGGGGACGTCCCCTGCGCCGATCACGACAGCGGTGCCGTCGTCGGCGGTTACATCCACGGTTCCCAAAAATTCCATGCCTTTTCCTCTTCTAAGGGTCAAACCTTAATATAGAAAGGTAAACACAACTTATATTTAAGCATTAGGTTTTGTTTTAATATGATAAATTTTTTGGTATATAACTTATCATCTTTTTTGAGTATTTTTTCGTGCATTTGCGCAACATAACAGGACAGACCATCCATCCATATAAATATGCCCGCCGTCAGACGCCTCGCCGCCATCCCATATATCCAAGACTGCACGCTTCCTTCATGCCTTTACTCATGCCGCGCCATTCGACAAAAAGTATCCGCTAAATCATGTAAAAGGTTTAATAATAACAATCATGTATCACTGCCAGACGTATTCGTTATAACGAACTGAAACGGAGGTTTAGAAAAATGGATCTTGATATCTGGGGTTTCCTGACGATCATCATTTTCGTGTTCGCATTGGTCATGATGATAGCAGGCATCTTCTCGGCATACTTCGGAGCCGGAAAGAACAGGGCCTACGGCGGAGTGATATTCGCCGTCGGATTGATCGTCTGTATAGTGTGGGCATATCTGGTCGGGTTCAGCGAGATCGACCCGTTCTACAGCGTTCCCGCATGGGAGATAATGTACAGCGCGCTCATCTACCTGATCGGAATCCTGATTGGAGCTCTAATTGCCATCGGAATATTCCTGGCGGTAGTGCTCAAGAGCTGAGCGGCAGAAAGAAACCCTGTCTAAACCACTTCCCCCGATATTCTTTCGGTGGGTTTTTATTCTATAATCAAATCAACTAATCAATGCAGAAGATCTTCATCATCATGGGCAGCAAGAGCGACCAGCCAGTGGCCGAGAAGGCGATAGCTCTCCTCAAAAAGTTCGGCGTAGGGTACGAGATAGCGGTGGCGTCTGCGCACAGGACGCCGGAAAGGGTGAAGGAGATGGTCACCTCATCGGACGCAGATGTGTTCATCGCCATAGCCGGGCTGTCCGCCGCTCTCCCTGGAGTCGTGGCGGCGCACACATGCAAGCCGGTGATCGGCGTGCCGGTCAGCGGCGGCGTGAACCTCGATGCTTTGCTGTCGGTCATCCAGATGCCTCCGGGGATACCGGTCGCAGCGGTAGGCCTCGACAGGGGTGACAACGCGGCGATACTTGCGATCGAGATCCTGGGAATAAAGGATCCGAAACTCTTGGCCAAGATGGCAGAATACAGAAAAGAGATGGCCGAGAAGGTCGAAGCGGACTCAAAACAGGTGGCGGCTGATGCTGGGAACTGATGAATTCATAAAGAATGCCGTAGAAGATATGAAGAAGAAGATCCCCGGCAAGGCTATAATCGCATGCTCGGGGGGAGTGGACAGCATGGTATCGGCGGCGCTGGCTACACTGGCCGTCGGGGACAGGCTCCTTGCCGTATATGTGGACACCGGCCTGATGAGGAAAGGGGAGACCGAAGAGGTTCGCGGTATGCTTCAGGATATGAGGATCAATTTCAAGATAATCGATGCCGCCGAAGAATTCTTCGCTTCACTGAAGGGGGTCACCGACCCGGAGAAGAAGAGGAAGGCCATCGGCGAGCGGTTCATCAGGGTGTTCGAGAGGGAAGCGAAAGAGTTCGGCGCGGAGTATCTGGTACAAGGGACCATCGCACCGGATTGGATCGAGTCCGGGGATGGTGTCAGGGACACGATAAAATCGCACCACAACGTCGGCGGCCTCCCCAAGGATATGGGGATGACTGTGGTCGAGCCGCTCTGGAACCTGTACAAAGACGAGGTCAGGGCGGTGGCCAGGGCGCTTGGGGTGAGATCATCGGAAAGGCAGCCCTTCCCCGGGCCGGCGCTTGCCGTCAGATGCCTTGACGAGGTCACGCCCGAGAACATAGCCATTGTGAGGGAAGCGTGTTTTATCGTGGAGGACGAGATAAAAAAAGCTGCAGACAGCGGAAAGATGGATCTCCCCTGGCAATATTTCGCCGTGCTCCTGCCGACGAGGTCGGTGGGCGTCCAGGGAGATAGGAGAGCATACGGCAGGACCATCGTCGTAAGATCGATATCCTCGATAGACGGGATGACCGCCGCTTATTCCAAAATACCCCAGGAAGTGCTCGACTCTATATCCACAAGGATCACCGGCACCATGAAGGACCAGGTGAACCGCGTTGTCTACGACATCACAAACAAGCCGCCGGCGACGATAGAGTGGGAGTGACTCAACAATGAGGGACCGCACGTCCCGCGACAAGGAGCACACACAATTCGGAGACCATAGCCGCGCTCGAAGAAGTAGGGGCGATGAAAAAGGATCCTACATTAGGCGAGAGGTATACCGACATCGATGCAATGATCAGGGAACTGCTTTCCTGATAAATGGAACAGTCATTTTCCAAAATTTTTTGGATGCTGTCTCGGAATATTGATCCGAGTAAAGCGTTTAGCCCTGGGCGCTCAGGACCTCAAGCTGGCTTATTATGTTCCAGATGAGCGTCCTTCCGTGCAGCGGTATGTTGGGGTCGTTGGCAAGATCGTCGAGGATCATCATCGCGCTTGTTGCACGCACGTCCATTGCGTTCTTTGTGTCCATCAACCTTGCTTTAGCATCTGTTGCTCCTTTTCTGATGTTTCGTGGTACCGAGGTATCCTCGGCGAGATTATCTAAGATGTCTATCACTTGTTTAACATGGTCTGCCATGAGCATCACCTCGGGTCATATTGACTCGAATTCTTCCTGCAGATCGATCATTAGCTGCTCCAGCACTTCTTCGAAACTTGAGGATTTGTATTCCCTCATCCCTCCGAGGTCGCTCTGTATCCTAGCTATGAAATCGTTGTTGTCCTTAACCAACTCTACGTTGCATAGAATCTCTTCCATTTCGTATCACCTGCGCAAGAATTAGGGAATCAACATATAAGGTGTATTTAATGGTTGGGCAACCCCTCCGCCGCGTTCTGCGGGCATATGCCCTCTCTTCTTTCGACAGGAGTACGATTTGCTTCTCATATCGCCGATTTTTTTATTTCATGCACCTAAGGCGTTCGGCGGCGCTGCCGCCGTTGCGGGATATACTTTAATTAACACCACCACTTATGAGTGACGCATGAGCGGGTTGGACAACGGCGTCAAACGGGACCGGCTGATCTTAGGGATCCTATTCATCGCCGCGTCCGTTGCATTCATTGTCGCAATCCACATGACAGGGGCTCTCGCCGAAGTTGTCAAGATATATTTCCCGTATGCGGACAGCTTGTTCAACGGCGTTATTCCGGACATGGAGTATCCCCCGTTCGCGCTGGTGTTCATAGCCCTGCCGAGGCTTTTCGCCGCGACCGAGATGGGTTATCTGATAGTGTTCGTTGCGGAGGTTGCCGTATTCTTCATCATAGGGCTGATCGTGACCGGGAAGCTCGCGAAAAGGTACAACTTCAGCCAGCACATGGCCATGCTCATCTACACCATCCTGATGCTGCTGATGTTCGAGTTCGTTGTGGACAGATTCGACATATTCCCGGCGATACTGACGCTGCTGTCATTCTACTGCTTGGTCACCAAGAGATACGTATGGGCGTTCGCGCTGCTCTCGATAGCCACAATGACGAAGCTGTATCCCGCCGTGCTGTTCCCGATCTACCTGATCCCATTGATCTACAACAGGGATTGGATGAATGCGTTGAAGGGCGCGGGAGTGTTCATCCTCGTTGCGGCGCTGACGATCCTGCCGTTCATCCTCGCCGGCTCTCTGGAATCGGCGACATATTTCCTCACATATCACATGGACCGCCCGATCCAGATAGAATCCACCGCCTCATCCATCATATTCCTTTTCCAGGCCCTCGGCCTTACCAACGTGGACATAGTGTTCAGCTACGGCTCCGACAATATAGTCGGTCCGTGGCCGGATGCCGTGGCCCCCTTCCTGACGCCTCTGATGATAGCGGCGGTCGTTGCGGTCTATGCGATGTACGCGTACATGCTGGTCAGCCTGCGCAGGGACGGCAAGGACAACGAGAACAACAGGATGATCCTCCTCGGCAGCGCGGCGCTGCTGTCCATAATGGCATTCATGATATTCGGGAAGGTGTTCTCATCGCAATACCCGATCTGGATCATCCCCCCCATCGTCTTCATGATGATGATGCCCATTTCCCCGACATCCAAGAGATATATCTTGGCAATGACGGTGGCCGCGATCATCCTCGCTCAGTTGAATTTTGCAGTGAACATAGGCATAAGCGGAGGAGGGGCGAACATAACCGATGCGGGCATGATGATAGTATTGGCGAGGAATGTGTTGCTGTTCGTACTTTTCGCATACATAATCCGGATATCGATGGACGTTTGGAAAAAGCCGCGGCGCGCTGCGTATTTTGAAGAATGAAGCGGTCAGCGCCGCAGCCGCCGGACGTTCCCGCAAGAAAAAAAGGACCACCAAAAGCTTTAAAATAGGGGTCTTTCTATGGGATGTTCATTCAATTGTTGCCTTCAGTGGTAACGAAAGAGCGAACATGGCATCCGGAATATGATCTGGCTATGCCAAGGAAGTAGGAAAATGAAAATAGAGGCAAGGGCAGAGGAGATCCAAAACAGCTTCGAGGCCAGGACAAGGAACCTCGGCAGGGGCAAATACGGCAGGATCCTTAAGATGGCCCACACACCCACTCGAGAGGAGTACAAGAGGACATGCTACATAGCGGCGCTTGGAATGCTTGTAGTGGGCGCGGTAGGCTTTGCCATTATGTGGGTAATGACCTACCTTCCGAATCATTTTTGAAGGATACGAGGTGTGATGATGTCTGATCTTGAGATAGGGGGTACCCGCGCGGCCGGTCAGGGGGACGTGAAGGACGTCCGTGCAGGAACGGCCGCAGTGTGGACATTCAACATAGCCTCCGGCGCATCGACGGCGGTCATGAAGTTCAATGTATCCACCGGACCGGACGAGGACAACGCACCCGAATGGAACGTCACGCTTTTCGACTCCGCCGGGAACGAGCTGTGGAGCAACTACCGCTCGAAGAGCGAGCTGGAAGCTGAGATCCCGGGCAACAAGCCCAAGGAGTTCAAGCTCGAGGTCATATGCCCCAAGGGTGCAAGATACGGCGACGAAGTGAACATCGACATCCTTATTACAACAAAAGAGGGGACATCCACACAGACATTCAACGCTGTGGCGAGGCAGTCCATAATGGTCCTGAAGACGCAGATGGATCAAGAGAAGAGCGTGGCCGACAGCCTGATGTCCAAGGCCCAGATGGGAGAGAAGGACATCTACGCCATATTCAGCCCTCCCGGGCTCAGAGGGTACGTTTTCGTGGAGGGAATGAACACAGACCGTCTCAGGGAGAAGACCAGGGACATAAAGAAGGCCCGCTCGTTCGTAGACGGAGAGACAGATATAGACGAGATAAGCCACTACCTGATCCCGGTCTCGGCGGTCATCGGTATAGTGGAAGGCGATCTTGTGGAGCTTGTGAACGGCCCGTTCAAAGGCGAAATAGCCAGGGTTCAGAACATAGATCAGGGCAAAGAGGAGATCACCGTGGAGCTCATCGAGGCCATGGTGCCCATTCCGGTCACCGTCAAGGGTGACAGCGTCAGAGTCATTGAGAAGGAGAAATAAGCAATGGTAACTACTGTTGAGGCATTAGTAGAAGGAGGCAAGGCCACCGCAGGCCCGCCGCTCGGTCCCGCACTTGGGCCAACCGGCGTGAACACGGCGCAGGTCCTCGCCAAGATCAACGAGAAAACAAAAGCATTCGCCGGGATGAAGGTCCCGATAAAGGTATTGATCAACGACGACAAGACCTTCGACATCAAGGTCGGAACGCCGCCCATGTCCGCGCTGATAAAGTCGGAGATGGGGCTGGCCAGCGGTTCGAGCAACGCCAGGACCACGAAGGTCGCCAACATGTCCATAGACCAGATCAAGAAGATCGCTACAATGAAAGAGGACGATCTTCTCGGGGCGACGCTCAAAGCGCGCGTACTGGAAGTGGCCGGCAACTGCGTCTCGGTCGGAGTATCCATCGACGGAAAGGACCCGAAGGTCTTCCAGAAGGATGTCAAGGCCGGAAAATACGACGAGCAGCTGGCGTCTTAAACACTTTTCAATCCAACATTTTTGCTATTTTCAACAATTTGGATAAAACGGTCGGGATCGGCCGGCGAGATCTGTACAGTGGTACCGTATCCGATCGTTATCTCCACACGGTCTGTGGAGAGAGCTTTCGCCGCAGCATTGTCTTTCACTTTTCTAAGAGATACAACGCCGCTCAATGGGATGCGCTCGTCCGGGGACCCGGGGAATCTTATGATCAGCTCCTCATCGGTGATGATGTACTTTGTCCTGTAGCACAGCCAAAGGATAGCTGCCGCCAGAGGCGGGAATACGAACGACCCGAAAGCGACCAGATATGCAATGCCAAAGACGTACCCTGCCGCCAAGAAGGCAAAGAACAATGCAATGGCGGCGGTCAAGGATGCATAGATGACCCCGCCTATCGCCGACCTGAAAACGTCAGACCCGCCGTAAGCATTTTTTCTCACGATCCGTCAAAAAGATGCGGGGGTTTATTTCTATCGCCGCATCCCCCCGCGGCGGCCTGTCAAAACAGGTTTAAATGCCATACTCACGTTATTGACAACAGGGGCCGCATGAAAAAGAACATCATTGCAGCAATAGCGGTCATAGGGGCGGTGCTGGTCTTAGCGGCCGCCGCCTTCGTACTTCTGAATGATGACGGCGATCGGAACTCCCTTGATGAGTTGCCGGACGGCCTGAGAGAGACGGACGTCGAAGTGAACGCCGGCGGCAGATGGGAGCTTCCCGGAAAGATAACGACCAATGCCGAAACTCGAAACGATGCGGCGGCGGTGATAGTCCAGGGATCGGGGCCCTCCGACATGGACGGGACATACGGAAAGACCTATGTTTACAGGGATCTCGCGTGGGGGCTGGCACAATATGACATCGATGTCCTCAGATACGATAAGAGAACATACGTGTACGGAGCGGCAAGCGCCGACAACATCGCGAAGATCACCGTCATGGAGGAGACCATCAATGACGCCATCGCCGCCGCGGAACTGCTGAGAGACCTCGGCTATGAGAGGGTGATCCTCATCGGCCACAGCATGGGCGGAATGCTTGCGCCTGCGATAGTGAAAGAGAGCGGCGGGCTTTTCGACGGGTTCGTTTCGCTTGCGGGAAGCCCGAGGACGATGCCGGAGATACAGGCGGACCAGAACCTTGCGCTTGCTAATCCATTGAATATATCGTACATCAAAGAGGTCGTCGCGGGAGAGCTCAAAAAGCTGGAGGATCTTGGCAAATGGACCGAGTCCCAGCTGCTGAGCGAGACGATATTCGGTCTACCGGGCTACTACGTCAAGGATATGATAAGCAGGGACGCAGGGCAGATAGCCCTTTCTCTGGATGTCCCGATGCTGTTCCTCCAGGGAAGCGAAGACGTACAGGTGTATGCCGATAAGGACTTCGCCAAATGGCAGGAGATACTCAACGGCAAGGAAGGGGCAGGGTTCAAACTCTACGATGGATTGGACCACATGTTCATGGACGCCCAGACAGGTTCCGGGACGCAGCATGTGAGTTGGGATGTCATCCGCGACATAGCCGAGTTCATAACGGAATGAAAAAAACCCACCCTCAAACCTTATATAGGGTAATATAATAGCAGGCGTGCTTGTAGGAGAGCCTTAGGGCTCGTATGCACTACGAGGAGGAATAGAATTGGCAGAAAAACCAACCGTAATTGCTGTGCAGAAAGCACTGGAAAGTGCAAAGAAGCGCAATTTTGTTGAAACGGTTGAGTTGGCCATCAATCTCAAGGACGTTGACCTATCGATACCGAAGAACCGTATCCAGGAGGATATCATCCTCCCGAACGGCCGCGGTAAAGTGGTCAAGGTCTGTGTGATTGGTGGTGGCGAACTAGCCCTGAAAGCCAAAGACGTAGCCGATCTTGTGATCACCCCCGAAGAGCTCGGGACGATCGCAGACGACAAGAAGCAGGCAAAGAAGATCGCGAACAGCACCGACTACTTCATCGCCGAGGCCCCATTGATGGCGGTCGTCGGTAAGAGGCTGGGTACCGTTCTCGGTCCTCGCGGAAAGATGCCTAAGCCCATACCGCCGGGAGCAGATCCCTCAGGCATGGTGGACAGCCTCCGCAGGTCTGTGACCGTCAGAACGAAAGACAGGAAGACCTTCCATGTACCCGTGGGGACAGTGAACATGTCCGCTGAGGATATAGCCGATAATATCGACATTGTACTCAAGCGTGTGTCGCTGAAACTGGAGAAAGGCATGGCGAACGTAGCGTCCGCGTATGTCAAGACATCCATGGGGCCTGCGGAGAGGATATTGTAAGGAGGTCT
>JAKQBQ010000205.1 GCA_029574055.1 Methanobacteriota archaeon | reverse complement strand
CCCTGCTGCCCCCTCGATTGCCTGAGGGCGTGGAACCTGGATCCGTAAAGAAGGCGCCCGAACACGTTAGGCATCATTTTATGGATGATGCCCGGACCGTTGTCTTCCACCGTGATACGGTATTCCTCCTCTTCAGGAAGGCGTTCAACCCTCACGAATATATCGGGCAGGAACCCCGCTTCCTCGCAGGCATCCAAGGCGTTGTCCACTGCTTCTTTGATCCCCATCAAAAGGGACTTCGACCGTGAGTCGAAGCCGAGTATCTGTTTGTTCTTCTCGAAGAACTCCGTTACGGAGATCTCCTGCTGTTTCGCCGCCATTCTGTGGGCGTTCGTGTTTCCTTCGGAATAATCATCGATCTTATCTGAGCGCATCCGATTAGGGTATTCTCAAGAAAGTTATTTAGTTTACCGTTGGAAAAAGGAAGGAAAGGGGTTTATTTCTTCTTCTTGTCGAACTTCGCGCCGCATCTGGTGCAGAATGTGGATGCTGCCGGGGACAAGGCTCCGCATTCGGGGCACGCCATGGTCTCCTTGGTGGTCTCCACAGTGCCGTCGGAATGTACGACCTCGTACTCTTCCTCATCGAACTTCGCGCCGCACTTGGGGCACTCCTCTGCATCCATAGGGACCTCCGCGCCGCAATCCGAGCATTCGAAGAAGTCTTTCTTGTCCGGTTTCATCTCATCCGGGCGGTCTATATACGCGCCGCACTTCCTGCACTTGACCTCGCCCGGAAGGACCATGGAGCCGCAGTTGTCGCATCTTCCGTATCCCTGGGGGTACAGCCTGCCTTCCTTCTCCATCTTCTCCCTGGTCTTGACCATCCTGCTCTTCATTATGTTGGAGAATATCATGATCATGAAGAAGATGATCATTATCTGCACCATGAAGTACGCGCAGCCGTAAAGGGTCAGCGAAGTGATGCTTCCTTCGAATGCGTCGGTCAGGAAGCGCCAATAGGTCTCGGAGCCTTCCACAGCGACGGTATCGCCGGAAGCGTTGACCTCTCTGATGATCACGTATCCGATGTAAAGCTTTTCGGGATCCAGCGTCACGCTTCCGTTCGCCATAGTGCCTGCTGCGGTCAGCTGGGTCTCCATATCGAATGTGGCATTGGGTATGCCTCCGAAGACTATGCCTCTCACTTCAGCGTATACGAAATGGACGGTCCTGCTTCCGATGTCGTCGCTGAGGACGGCCTCGATCTCGATCCCGCCGCCGACGTAAATGTAGTCGACGCTGTCATAGAATTCGTTGTTATCCACGGGAGGGCTCCCTTGGTTGCCTTCCACGAACCCGGGCGCCATGAACAGCCCCCCGATCAGTATCGCGGTGACCGCGAACAGCGCTCCGACCAATGTCATGAGCTTCACATGCTCCACGCCCATGAGGCGGGGCAGCATGTACAAAATGACGGCAATGATCAGTATGCCGAAGCATGAGCACGATGCCCCGAAGCCGTACAATGTCAATATCAAGGCGACCGCGAATGCCACAATGACGCCGAGTATCTGTTTGAACGACCATTTGCCGAACCATTTCAGGTCTATGGTCTTCTCATCCATTACGCTGTTCATTAAGAGCACCACACACAATAAGCCGATTAAAAGCTATCGGGAGTTCCGGAATTATTTTTCTCGGATATTCCTCGGGCATTCCAATAAAGCATAATATATCCCTTACCTATCACACGAACGGAGGGCACTGTGGCAACCATCGATGAGCAGATAAAGGAGTTGGAAGAGCAGATAGCCAACACCAAATACAACAAAGCCACGGAGGCCCACATCGGAAAGCTGAAGGCGAAGATAGCCCGCCTCACCGCCGAAGACGAAAAAAGAAGGTCATCCAAAGGCCCTACAAAAGGATTCTATGTGAAGAAGGCGGGGGACGCGACCGTTGCCCTTGTCGGATTCCCATCGGTAGGAAAATCCACCCTCCTCAACCAGCTGACGGGAGCGAAATCGGAGGTGGGGGCATACCATTTCACGACGCTGGATATTGTTCCCGGCGTTCTCGAATACAATCACGCAAAGATACAGATCCTTGACATGCCTGGATTGATAAAGGATGCATCCAGAGGCAAGGGAAGAGGAAGAGAGGTGATAGCGGCGGCAAGGGCATCGGATGTTGTCCTTCTCGTTATGGATATCTTCAACCCGAAGATGGACGTCCTGATGAAAGAGCTGTACAATGCGGCGATACGTCTAAACCAAACGAAGCCGGACGTGGTGATATCGGGGTCTTCGCAGGGCGGCGTTCTTGTGAAGCCCACAGTAAAGCTAACAAAGATCGACCCGGAGACGATAAAGGACATGGCGGTTGCATACGGCCACATAAACGCCACCATCGTCGTCAGGGATGATATCAACGTGGAGCAGATGCTGGATGTCCTGTCCGGGAACCGCGTTTACATAAAATGCGTAGTGGCGATAAACAAAGTGGACCTTGCAAAGCCCGGAGAGCTGGAGGCGGCCCTCGAGCTGTATCCCGACCACACCACCGTGCCGATATCCGCAGCTACGGGATATGGGATAGAGGAGCTGAAGCAGACCCTGTACGAAACGATAGAGATGATCCGCATCTACCTGAAGCCGCAAGGAAAGGAGGCAGACCTGGTGGAGCCGCTGATCGTCAAAAAAGGGAATACGGTGGGAGACGTCTGCGAGGTCATCCACAGGGATTTCAAGAACAACTTCAGATACGCCATGGTCTGGGGGAAGAGCGCGAAGTTCCCGGGACAAACGGTCGGGCTCGATCATACGGTGGAGGATGAGGACATCCTCACGATAATCGTGAAGAGGTGAACAACCTTTCCATCGGAACGGGTTTCGGGTGCAGCCCGCACCTGTTTCCACTCAAATCAAAACAGGACCGAGTTATACAACAGTTAATATAGTTACATGGAAGTATAAATACTTCAAGTGATGAAAATGATGATTCAACACGCAGAATCGGGGGGGGGGGAAAGATGATCCTGGGTTGTTTTATGACATCCGGCGTACACTTTCAATAAACAATAGAGAGATACATAAAAGAAAAACAAAAGGAAAGATGGCTGCTTGGGCAGTAACTATGTTGGTGTTGTTGCTGGGAGTGATGGCTTTTTCATCACTGTCGGAGGACAGCAGCGCGGAACTGCCGGGAGCAAGAAGCTATATGGATACGGCGACGGGAGATGTATTCCTTGGCGGGAATCACATAGAGGTCGGAATATCGAAGCACGGGTCATTCGGATCCATGGGTACAGCCCCGTCCGGGTTCCACCCGATGGATTATGAACATCCCGGAAGAATAGGATTCGTCATGGATGGCGATGGGTGGGATACCGGCGCTTCTCCGCTTGTCGGAGACTTTTTCCTTCCCGGCACCCCTGAGGACCGATTCATTCTGGGATACTATGTAGGTGGCACGCTGGTGCAGAATCGGACCGCAGATGCAGTCAACGTCTCCTGGAGCAGCCCTATATCCGAACTGCAGACTGTGGACGAGTCCGTACTGAGCGAAGGATTGTTGAAGGCGGTAACAACAGGGATAACCAGGGACGGAATAAAACTGACCCAGACAGTGTCGTTCAATGTGAATGATAGTTTCTTCTGGATATCCATCGAGATCGAGAATGTATCCGCGCAGACAGTGACCGATGTGAGGTTCATGAAATCGGTCGATCCAGATCAAGACCACGAAATACACGGTATCTACAATACATACAATAAAGTAATAAGCAACCCCGCACCGCCTTACAGCAGTGATCAGGCGGCAATGGTAGCATCATATGGAGAGAAAAGTCTCATTCCTTTCATGTACGTCAGCTATGATGAAAGGGCGCGGGCATCGGTCCTAGGCGGTTTGTCTATTAGCGATATCTATTCTCCCAGCGTCTGGGCGACAGATATGGGCAACCCCACGGTTCCTGCGGACAGCAATCTCCTGCTGACCAGAGATATGGTGGATAGCAGCAACCTAAACGGGTTTGTTTTAGACGATGTCGGTGTTGCGATGACCTTTGACTTTGGGGACCTTGCCCCCGGCGAGAGAGTTTCCACACGTGTAGCGGCAAGCCTGAGCGCCAATCCGACGGAAGTGATCGAGGAGATCAACGATACCGTTGAACCGACGGTCGCGTCAAAGACCATCACATCATCCGACATCACACACAACTCTGTGAGACTGAGCTGGATGAAGGCCACCGATGACAAGTCAGTGCAGTCTCAATTGAGGTACTATATTTACAGAAGCGAAAGTGACAACCTCGCCACCGTTGTCGACTGCGAGAGCAACGGCACCCTTGTGAACGCCGGCGGTACTCTGGACATAGGCACTTTGAACATAGGTGGACTATCTTCGTTGACCACCTACTACTACAATGTGATAGTATCAGACGAGGCCGGCAACAAGGTGGCCTATGACTCCGGGAGCGTAGAGACGGGCATGCCGGCACCGACACATACCATTACGTTCTCCG
>JAKQBQ010000203.1 GCA_029574055.1 Methanobacteriota archaeon | reverse complement strand
AGCGAGACGGGAAATGGAGGAGGCCGCCGTCCGCAATCTCTGTGACGGACTGAAGGAGGTCGATGGATATGAAAGATAAGGTTGTCATTATCGGGGGGGCAGGATTTTTAGGCAGTCACCTGGCGGATGCATTGACAACGGAAGGCTACAAGGTGTGCATCTTCGATGTCCGTCCTTCCCCGTGGCGCAAGGGGGGACAAGAAATGGTCGTCGGTGACATTATGGACGAAGAGGCCGTGAGCCGCACCCTGCAAGATGCCAGATATGTTTATCACCTGGCGGGCATTGCCGATATCCATCAATCAATGCTTTCCCCGAAAGAAACATTGAATCAAAATATTATCGGCAGTGCCATTGTCTTTGACGCCGCGGTGCGGGCAGGCGTCGAGCGGTTGATGTACGCCTCGACGATTTACGTGTACAGCCAGCGAGGGTCATTCTATCGGGTGAGCAAGCAAACGGTGGAGCATATGCTGGAATCCTATCATGAGCAGTTCGGCCTTGAATATACGATTCTACGCTATGGTTCTCTTTATGGCCCGCGCGCTCAGGAATGGAATGGCCTGAAGCGTTACATTACCCAGGCCCTCCGGGAAGGGTGCATCATCTATCCGGGCAATGGGGAGGAGCGACGTGAGTATATCCATGTCAAGGACGCCGCGCAAATGAGCATAACGGCTTTATCGAGGGAATTTGCCAACCAGCGACTTACGTTGACGGGAACTCATGTCCTGAATTCCAGAGAGCTGCTAAGAATGATACAAGAAATACTCGGAGAGAAGATCAAGATAGAATTTGATGATAAAGATCGTGATTCCGCACATTATGATATCACCCCGTACCGATTTACACCCAGGGAAGCAAAGAAGATGGTGCCCAATGTGTTCATCGATATCGGCCAGGGCATCCTCGATCTTATTGAAGAGGTGTATCATGACATGGGGAAAGGATAAATATATTGTCATGAGGATGATTTGGCTGTCCCATGTTCTCGATCAAACCACCCCCCTTTATCAGGGAGCGAACAACCTTTCTATCAGGAAAACGAGTTCCATTGATGAAGGCGCTACTTCCAACAGCGCCCTTTTGTGTCTCCCGAGTCACGCGGGTACGCATGTCGATGTCCCCTACCATTTCCTTCCCGATGGGAAAACCGTTGATGCTTATGCTCCCGAGGATTGGCTTTTCACCTCTCCGTGCCTCGTTGAGCTCGATGTAAAGCCGGATCAGCTTATCCATCAACAGGATATTCCCTGGAAGGAAATCAGAAAAAACGATATCGATCTGCTCTTGCTAAAAACCGGCTTTGAAGGACAGCGAGGGGATGTCGCCTATTGGAAAAATGGACCTGGTCTATCGGCCTCGTTATGGGAGTGTTTAAGAAAGGCAACTCCCTGCCTGAGGGCTGTCGGCATCGATTTCCTTTCCATATCCGCTTTGTCCAATAGAGAAGAGGGGCGGTTGGCGCACCGGACCTTCTTAGGTAACGGGATTATCCTTCTGGAAGATCTCTCCTTAAGCCGGGTCGGCGTTAAGGATAACCTACTCCAGGTCATGGCTTTGCCTTTGCGGTTTGCCGGCGGGGATGGGGCGCCCTGTTCCGTTATCGGCTGGGTGGAAGATCAGTGAAGGGGATAAAGGCGGTCATCTTCGATTTTGACGGCGTACTGGTGGAATCCGTTGATGTCAAAACGAGAGCTTTTGCCGAGATGTACAGGTCTTATGGCGGGGAAATCGAAAGGGCGGTCATTTCCTATCACCTGGAACACGGTGGCCGCTCGCGACATGAAAAGTTCCGGCATTATGAAGAGCAACTCCTTGGGCAGCCCCTGTCTTCAGATAGGGAAAAGAAACTGGCGGATACCTTTTCCAGAAAGGTGAAGGAAGCCGTTGTCGATGCCCCCTTTGTCCCGGGCGCTTATCAGTTTCTGTTGAATTATCATAAAAAGCTGTCTCTGTTTGTCGCTTCCGGAACCCCCGAGGAGGAGTTGAAGGAGATCATATCGCGGCGGGATATGTC
>JAKQBQ010000183.1 GCA_029574055.1 Methanobacteriota archaeon | reverse complement strand
TCCTGGAATTCTTGTACCTTTTATCCAGATCCGGCCTCAAAGTAAGGTTGGTGACGTTGTCCCTGTTCTCCTGAAGGAATCTGAGATATTCCTTCCCTATGACATCATAAGGCGGGGATATGCGGTCTTCTATCCCCTCGCCGCTTTTCAAGACCGGTCTGTAACCCTGGAACGGAAGAAAGATGACCATTTGACTGCCTGAGCCGAGTTATACTAAGAGACTTAATATCTCTTTCTACAAGCAGCCGGCGGCTGCGTCAGCATATTCTGGGCACCGGGTCTCCGGAGGGCGGCTCCAGTATCCTGCGGCCTCCGACCTCTGTCCTCATGATGACCCTTCCCCTGCCTTCCTTCACCGTGCCGATGATGGCGGCATCCCTGCCTTCCGGGGTTCTCCTGATGGCTTTCAGGATCTCTTCCGCCGAGCCGGGGACGCATCCGATGATCACTTTTCCCTCATTCCCAATGCTCAGCGGGTCTATTCCCAGAAGGTCGCACGCGCTCACCACTCCCTGCCTGAGGGGAATGGACGATTGCTCGATCTCGATCTCGACGCGGGATTTCGAACACCACTCGTTGAGGGTGTTCGCCAGACCTCCCCTTGTGGGATCCTTCATGGACACGATCCCCCCGACCTTGAGCCCTTCCGCTATCATCTTGTTCAGCGGGGCAACGTCGCTTTGTATCTCGCTGTCAAAGCCGTAGCCTTCTCTGAAGGAAAGGAGGGCGACTCCGTGGTCCCCGAGCGTCCCGGAGGCGATTATCACATCTCCCGGAGCAAGGTTCGAGTCGGTGCACCATCTGTCCTTGACCTTCCTGCTTTCTGAAGCTATTTTCAAATTATTATCCAGCAGATCGGATCTTCTGCCGATCGCGGATGTGGATATGACCATCTTGTCCAGTGCACCGGATTCCATGACCTTTGTGTCTCCGGTGACGATAGGCACGCCGCATTCCCTCGAAGTGTTGCCCATGCTTTCCATGATCTTGTCCACGATGTTTATCTCAAGCCCTTCTTCCAGGATCACGGAGCATGCTATGGCTATGGGGGTTGCGCCCATAACGGAGATGTCGTTCACCGTGCCGGAGACGGAGATCCTCCCTATGTCCCCGCCGGGGAAAATGAGGGGGTTGACGGTGTGCCCGTCTATAGTGAAAACGATGTCATCGATCACGGCTGAATCATCCATGGCATCCAGCGGGACATCCCCTCCGGCCTTGGGAAAATGCGACACGATGTGCTTCGAGAGGAACTCCTGCATTATCTCTCCGCCGGCACCGTGGTTCATGATTATCTTGGACATTGGTTGTGAATAGGGAAGCCAATATAGGTTTTTATCCTTTAATCAGGACTAAATAATCATTCTGTATTCTATTGGGTGGGCCCGTGGGGTAGAGGATGATCCTTTTGGCCTTCGGAGCCGAAAACCCGGGTTCGAATCCCGGCGGGCCCACATACAATGAACCGGCAAGCCGACCATCAAGACCGTTGGAGATGCGATCGAACTCCAGCGGAATTTCGAACAGCTTAATTTTGATCAGACGATAATTGTTATAGACTATCTTGCTAATATGCTTCTTATGGTCGCAGCAGGAACCAAACACGAACTCAGTTTCGAGGAGTTGTGTAAGATAGTTGCACCTATAGCCGAAAAGCGCGGGGTCGAAAAAATGTATCTATTCGGCTCCAGAGCACGCGGGGACAACGATGGAAGAAGCGACTATGACTTCTATATCCTTCCCGGTCGCATCCACAGCCTGATCGGGCTGGGTGGCCTCATGGGGGATCTCGAAGAAGCTCTCGGTGCGGAAGTAGATATCATTGCTGAAGACCCCTACATAAAAGAGGACTTTTTGAAAGAGGTGTTACGTGACAGAAGGCTTGTCTACGAGTCATGACATCAAGCAAATAGAAGCCATACTCGGTTTTTGCAGCGATATCGAGGATATGATTTCTGTATATGGTTCGGATATAGAGGATTTTCTTGACAACAAACATTTTCAGTATGCCTGTGCATTTGCGACATCTCAAATAGGGGAAAGAGTGAAACGGCTTTCTCTCGAATTGACTTCAGGACATTCAGAAGTGGATTGGAAAGTTATTGCCAGATTCAGAGACTTGTTATCGCATGGTTATGAAAGTGTAAACCTCAGAGTGTTCTGGGATACAACGATAAACGACATTCCCAAGTTGAGAAAAGAATGCGAGCTCATTTTAACTGAGTTAAGACGAAACGATAAAAACTGAGCAATAGTAACAGGTTTGTAAACGATCGCAAAAACTCAATCGACCGCTGAAAGTATGCGCCCCGACCAATCGTCAACGGAAAGCGCATGCTGGTACATCATCGTGCACAATGTCTTTTTCACAACAAGGCCGTCCTTCCCTCCGCTGATCCCCGTACCTCTGGAAAGTTCGTACCCCAAGCCGTACGGCCTGTTTATCCTCAACTCAGAATAATGGAACTCGTGGGCTCGGATGGGAATGCCGCCGAAGAATGGGTTCGCGGGGGTTCCGCAGCCTGTTACATAAGATGGCCCATGCCTCGAACCAGACATCTCCGCTTCTGCGTCGAATATGCCGGCCATTCTGTATCTTTTTCCGGATACGATCATTTCTTCGCACAGGGCGGCCGTGCCTCCGCATTCTCCGAGGACAACCTTCCCTTCTTCCGATGCGTTCTTTATGCCTTCCAGAAAATCCCCGTTCAGGCTGAGCCTTTCTGCGTACGCTTCCTGGTATCCTCCTCCCAGATAATAGATGTCCGCCGGCGGCAGCGGTTCTCCCTCTGTTGGTTTGAAAGTGACCACTTCGATCCCGGAGCATTTCATGCATTCTATGTTGTCGTGATAATGGAAGCAGAAAGAGTCGTCCATGGCGACCGCCGCCCTGATCCCCTGTGAAGGGCGGCGCCTGAAAAGCGGTGCCGACGGCATGTCTGGAACATCATACATTGCATCAACGATCCTGTCGATGTCAAGATCTTCTGCCATCTCCTTCATCTTGCATAGGTTCTCGTTCTCGGGACCGACAAGGCCTTTTTTCGTTTCTCCCACCGTACGGGAGGGATCCCGGCGTATCATGCCCAATATCTCGACATCAGAGTATCTTGACATGGCATCCCTTATCTTTTGCTCGTGCTGTTTTCCGGAGATATTATTCATTATCACCCCGGCGATCTTGATGTTTGGATCGAAGGTTCTAAAACCATTCACTATCGCCGCTGCGCTTCTCGTAAGGGATCTTGCATTCACCACCAATATCACAGGCAGGTCGAGCATTTTCGCGATCTCCGCAGTGGATCCGGCGTCGGATGTTCCGGAAGCACCCTCGAAGAGTCCACGTACTCCCTCCACTATGCATATGTCCGAGCCCTTTGACGAATGGCTGTAGAGTCTCTTTATTATGTCAGCAGACATCATGAACGAGTCCAAATTCCTTGATGGACGGCCGGTCGCTGCTGTGTGGTACATGGGATCGATGTGATCCGGCCCCACCTTGTAGCCCTGCACTTTGTATCTGCGTGACAGCCGGGACATCAGCCCCGTAGCAATAGCTGTCTTCCCAACGCCGCTCCCGGTCCCGGAAATGACAACTCCTTTCATAGTCCGCACACTTCTCTGAGGGTGTCTCCGGTCTCAAGAGGTATTATGGAGCGGGTGCTCATGACCTCCGAGTGCGATGAAGTCTCGCACACCGCATACTCGTAGCCTTGGGAGACGTAATTGGCAAGCTGCCTCGGCTGATCGGTTATGAGGATGTCAGACATCCCCATCGCACCGTAGAAGTGCGGCATTCCTGCCAGTATCAGGAGGTCCGGTCCGAACTCTTCTGTCTTTTCCCTCATTTTCCTTCCTGCGAATGCGTATTCGTCGAGCCCTCCTTCTACACAGATCGATATCCCTTTTGATCCCAGCTCGCCAGTGATATCTTCCGCATATCTTCTTATCCTCGGAAGACCGGCTCCGGTGTCCAGATTGCCTATGAAGAATGTCTCTCCGCCCAATCTCCTTTGCGCCTCATCCACCGCAATGAACGCATCCGCAAAGCGGTACGCAAGCTCTTTCTTCGCGATCATCGCCACGGCGACCTTTCCGCCGTTCTCGAGAACCTCTTTGATCCTGAGCGCCACTTTCAACTTGGTGGGGCCTCTCGACGGCCGGAGATACTCCTTTGACGCCATCCCCGATTCGCTTTCTATCTTGGATGCTTCAGTGAGGATCGATGTCTGCCTCCGCACCTCATCATCTGTTATAAGCGAGGCTTTCCCCGCCGCTTCTATCGCCCGTATCGCGCCTGATGTGTTGTTGCCCATGCATCCGTGGCAATCCACCGAGAACGTTTTGCATTTGACCCCGGAAAGCTTTATCGCCGCGTCCATATCCTCACCGATGATCATGCTGGCACATGTTCCTATGACGGCTATGCTGCTTGGGTCGAACAGCTTTTCTGCCTGCCGGATCGTATCGACCAGCGGCTCGGTGCCGCCGAAGATCAGATCCCTTTCTTTGATCGAGGATGTGACCACCCTTATCCCTGCTTCTTCTATCATCCTTGATGCCATGAAGCCGCAGCCCGCGGGGCCGTGGATCACCACAACGCCCACCTCAAGATCCCTCAGGGTATAGAGTGCTGCGATTATCGGGTTCGGGCGGGGGTGAATGGTCTTCACTGGAATCCCTCTTTTATGAGCTCCACTATCAAGTCAAGATCTTCCGGGTCGTACGGCTCTCCGGACATTATCAGCGAAGCGCCGTGCCTTTTGACGGCGGTCTCTATCATTTCCATGTCGAGGGCATCGCAAACTTTTTTGTTGATGGGATCCAAGATCGCCAGTACTCTTCCGTCGAATCCGTAGTCCCTTATGCATTTCAGAACGTA
>JAKQBQ010000172.1 GCA_029574055.1 Methanobacteriota archaeon | reverse complement strand
CATTGAGCAAACCTTCGTCATGGTCAAGCCGGACGGCGTCCAGAGAGGGCTCTGCGGCGAGATATTGTCACGCTTCGAAAAGAAAGGGCTGAAGATCGTTGCAGCGAAATTCATGCTGATAAAAAAAGAGATGGCGGAAGTCCACTACGGCGAGCACAAAGGAAAGAAGTTCTACGACTCGCTGATATCCTTCATCACGTCCGGCCCGGTGCTGGCGATGGTGCTGGAGGGCGACAATGCGGTGGCCGTCTGCAGGAACCTGATGGGGAAGACGAATCCCCAGGAGTCCGCACCCGGGACCGTGCGCGGCGACTTCGGGATGGTCACCGGGATGAACATCATCCACGGTTCCGATTCCGTTGCATCCGCCGAGAGGGAGATATCGATCTTCTTCAAACCCGAAGAGCTTGTTGTCTACGAAAGAACGACAGACAAGTGGATATACGAATAAGACCTATTGATCCTGCATCCCCGCGGGTGTGATCCGAATGGCAATAAGGCAACCGGTGGTCAGCGTGCTTGGCCATGTAGACCATGGCAAGACGAAGCTTCTCGACAGGATCAGAGGGACTTCCGTCCAAGCCCGCGAGGCCGGACTGATCACACAGCACATCGGCGCCACCGAGGTGCCGATCGAGCACATTTACAAGGTCTGCGCCCAGCTGATAGGGAAAAAGAAGTTCGATGTTCCCGGGCTGCTTTTCATCGATACTCCGGGGCATCATTCTTTTGTCACGCTGCGCGCGAGGGGCGGATCCCTCGCGGACCTTGCTGTTCTGGTGATAGACATCAAGGAAGGCATAATGCCGCAGACCATCGAGTCGATACGCATCCTCAGGCAGTACAAGACCCCGTTCGTGATCGCGCTGAACAAGGTCGACACCATCCAAGGGTGGACGCCCAAGGACGGGAGGCCGTTCATTCTCTCCGAAAAAGAGCAGCAGCAGCACACCCTTGACGCGTTCAACGAGAAGATGTACAACATCATAGGCCAGCTGTCGACCGAGGGCATATCCGCCGACAGATACGACAGAATAGACGATTTCACAAGAACGGTCGCATTGGTCCCCATAAGCGCAAAGGAGGGCGAGGGGATACCGGACCTTCTGCTGGTACTCATAGGGCTGGCACAGCGCTTCCTCGAGCAGCAGCTGGAGAAGGGCGAGGGGCCCGGCAAAGGCACGATCCTTGAGATAAAGGAGGAGAAAGGTCTCGGTAAGACGATGGACGTCATATTGTATTCCGGCACGATCTCCAAAGGGGACACCGTCGCGCTGGGAACCAACGGCGCGCCCCACGTGACAAAGATAAAAGCGATACTGAAGCCGAAGCCTTTGGATGAGATAAGGGATCCGAGAGACAGATTCGACTCGGTAAGGGAGCTGCATGCCGCCGCAGGCGTCAAGATATCCACTCAAAGCATGGAAGGAGTGATCGCCGGCGCGCCCTTCGTGGTGGTCAAAGGACCGAACGACCCCGCGATAAAGGAGCTGAAGGAAGACTCTTCGATAAAGATCGAGACCGTCGAGAACGGGATAACCGTAAAAGCCGATGCAATAGGGTCGCTTGAGGCACTGGCCTTTGAAACGAAGGCGGCCGGCATACCGATAAGGAAGTTCGGCGTAGGCGACATAATGAGAAGGGACATCGTGGATGCCGCCACCGGCGACAAAGCCAACCACGTGATCCTGGGATTCAACGTTTCCATCACCAAGGACGCCGAGGCGGAGATGGACGGCCGCGAGGTCAGGGTGTTCACGAACCAGATCGTATACCGGCTCATAGAGGAGTACAAAGAATGGATGGACGAGTCCAAAAAGAAGACGGACACCGACAAGAGGTCCGAGTTCTCATTCCCGGCAAAATTCAAGATACTCCCCAACTGCATATTCAGGACCAGCAAGCCCGCGATAGTAGGGGTCAGGGTGCTGGCGGGGAGGATAAGGATAGGCGAGAACCTCATCACCGCCGACGGAAGGGATGCCGGCAGGATAAAGAGCATACACTCCGGAGAGGACACCTTGAAGGAGGCGAAGCAGGGCGACGAGGTCGCCGTGGGGATAGAAGGGGTCACCGCAGGCAGGCAGATCAACGAAGAGGACATAATCTATGTGGATCTGATCGGGTCTGCGGTGAAAGAGCTGGCAACCATGGATATAACGGATGACGAGAGGGCTGCGCTCCAAGAGACCATCAGCATAAAGAGGAAGGAGGAACCCTTCTGGGGCATGTGATATGTCTGAAGACCCTGAAAGCAGCCTCGCCGCGAACCATCACAGCATGGCCAACGAGATATACAACTTCGTGGACGATCTGAAGACGGCCACTGAAAGGCCGATAAGGATAGATGCGGATTTCAACAGGATAATAATATGCGGCATGGGAGGCTCCGCCATAGGCGGGGATCTGATAAGGGACTGCGTCTTCAGGGAGACCAAATATCCCATCACGGTACAGAGGTTCCCGGAGCTCCCGAAGTGGGTCGATGAAAAGACGTTCGTGATAATATCAAGCTATTCCGGCAACACCAACGAAACGATATCTATGTACCACCGGGCGGTGGAGATGAAATGCAAAGTGGTGATCATGACATCCGGCGGCGAGCTCGAGAGGCTCGGGATCGAGAGAGGCGACACGATCATCAAGATGGCAAAGGGATTCCAGCCAAGAAGCGCGCTTGGGCTGAACATAGGATATCTTGCGGCGGTGATAGATTCGATCTGCGGCACGACCTGCGTGCAGGACATCAGAAAACTCCTCCCGACCCTGTATAAACTGAGGGATAAGCTCAGCGGCGACAAGAGCGAGGCGTGGAAGATTGCCAACAGCATTAACGGCCGCATCCCGATAATATATTCCACAGCAGGCATATACGCCTCGGCGATCAGATGGAAGAGCCAGATAAACGAAAATTCTAAAATGATGGCATTCGCAGGCTCGGTCCCGGAGTTCAACCACAACGAGATATCCGGATGGTCGGAGGGGGAGCTCAGGGAAAGATGCGTCCCGATATTCCTGTACGAGAGTTCATCCCACAAACTGATAAGGAGGATGGCGGACGCGTCCATGGAGGCGCTGCACAGATACGGCCAGGATGTACAGGTGGTCCGGATCAGAGGAAGGACCACTCTCCAGCGGACACTGGTCGCGGTGATGATCGGCGACTACGTCTCTTTATATCTGGCACATCTGCAGGGGGTCGATCCGATGGACATAAGGTCCATAAACGAGTTCAAGTCTCGCCTCAACAAGGTCCTCTCTACCGTAAAACATGCTGGCAAGTCCAAGAAGAAGAAATGAACGGGACAAACATTTATAAGCAACACCATAATAGGGCGTTTCACAGGTGTTCAAATGGTAGAATTCAAAACCATCGTAAACGATGTGAAGACCGGCAGATCATACAACGTGACTGTCACGGGCCACCACGCGAACTCTCTGAATGGTAAAAACATCGGAGAGATCGTGGATGGGATTTTCGTCGGTCTCCCCGGATACAAGCTGAAGATAACAGGCGGAAGCGACCGCAACGGCACACCCATGAGATCCGATCTCCCGGGGCCGAAGAGGAGAAAGCTCCTTCTTTCCGAAGGGCTCGGTTTCCACGAGAAATATCCCGGAGAGAGGAAAAGGGTGGCTGTCCGCGGCTCAACGATCTCCAACGAGATCGTGCAGATCAACCTCGCGGTCACAGAGTACGGGCCGAAATCGATAGAAGAACTCTTGGCGCCGCCGGCTGAGGCGGCTCCCGCGGAGAAGAAGTAATGAAAGTTCCCAAGCAGCCCGAGGTCAATATCGGCATGATCGGCCACGTAGACCACGGGAAGACCACTCT
>JAKQBQ010000170.1 GCA_029574055.1 Methanobacteriota archaeon | reverse complement strand
GTAGGCAGTATGCTTATGCGCCATGCCCGAGTAGGGAATGAAATGGCTGCGCTTTATCTCCACTATCTCCCCGGGGGCGACATCCCTTATGAAGACCCGGCCCATCGAATCGATGGCGGCGCTCTCCGAGACGATTATGTGGCCGTCGTCGATCTCTCCGATGCACAACGGCCTGATCCCGTAGGGATCCCTGACGCCGAACAGCCTGTCGTTTATGAGGATCGCAAGTGCATATGAACCCTCGAGTTCGGTCATCATGCTCTTCATCGCCCTTATCGGGTCGCCGCTTTGCACCATGTATTTGCTTAGGATCTTAGCGACAAGCTCGCTGTCGGATTCCGTGAGGAAGGATGTCCCGGATGCCAGATACTTCTCCTTGAGTTCGGCGTAGTTCGTGATGTCCCCGTTGTGCGCGATGGACACCGTGCCGAAGCTCGTCGTCACTATCAAGGGCTGAGCATTCAGAACGCTTTTCGAGCCTGCTGTGGAATATCTCACATGCCCGATGCCGACGTTGCCGTTGAGACGGCTCATCTTGTCGCTGCTGAGTGCGAATTGGACCAGACCGTTATCCCTGGCGGTGCTGATCCCGCCGTTGTCGAAAACCGAGATGCCCGCGCTCTCCTGGCCGCGGTGCTGTATTATCATAAGGGTCTTGTGCAAAACAGGTACGACGTTGTATTCGGCAGCGATGCCGACTACTCCGCAGCTGTGCTTAGGCCCCGACATGGAAACCCTTAGTCGCGAGCTTTAGCCCATGCGTAGGATCTCATCTTCGCGGTCTTTCCGTAGCCGCATGAGGCACAGACCCCCTTTCTCGCGTGGTATGCGCGCTTCCCGCATCTGCGGCAGGGTATGTGGGTCTTGTATTTGTTGTGCCTTCCCTGTGCTGGTGTTCCTGTTCCCATGATCGTATCTCCTTATGGTGAAATGTAAATTACGTTGTCCCCGCGGACAATGATCAAGCTGACCTTCCTGACAGACTCCCCATTGTAAAACTCTTCGGCGTTCTTCAGCACGAGGTTCATGTGAGGGTCGTATCCGTCGAGTACTCCTCTGTACTCTCTCTTTCCTTTTAGCTCGACGATCACGTTCTTATTCGCCGACTGACTGAGAACAGATAATGGCCTGATCATTTTCTCACTAAAGCTCCATAATAGAAACAGTATTTGAAGGTATCGCGCGAGGCTTTTTCTTTCTTTTTAGAAAGTTGGGGGGAGTGCATCCGCGTACGTGTCTAAGCAGGATATGGTTTCCTGCAAATATCGGAAGTAAAAGTGCCGAAATATCGGAAGTAAAAGGCATAGTCAGACGAAGGCTCCGATCGCCGGTGCGTCGAGCCTATCCATATCGTAGAAGATTATCGCTTCCCGTATCCCCCTCTCGCCCATGCCCGTTCCCATGAAGTGATCGAGCATGGAAGCCCTCCAAAGGATGTCCAGTACCGTTGTGGATAAACACCCGTAGTAAGCGTTCGACATGTCGTCCTCGTATCCTGTAGCGTCCATAAGGCTGAACACATTCCCCAAGAAGCTTTCTCTTTGGTTGAGTATCGAAATATACCTTTTCAGGATCTCTTTCCCATCGGGGTCGGGCTCCCTTATCTTGATGTCCGACGTTCTTGCGGAGCCTTTCTTCGCCAGGTCGCCTTCGTCGTCGAGCACCATCCAATCAATCCGTCCGGACATCCCGTCCGCAAGGAATATGTTCCAGTTCCATTCCTCGTCGCAATAGACAGGCGCGTTGACGGGGTCTTCGGCAGCCATGGATTCCATGGCCGTTTCCATGGCCGCGTCGTTAAGTTCATCCATATCGGCGGGGCCTTCCTTTATCCCGTCAAGGGTCATGGACGGCTCGATCAAGGTCATTTCCATCACCTTGCCGATGAACGCAGGGTCGGTGAACCTGTCTGCATTCTCACTGACCATCCTCCTGATCTCCGCGGGATCCCCGAGGACCCCTGCTTCTCTGCAGTTGCGGTAGAACTCCGAATACACTTCCCCAGCCTCCCTCACCGCCCTTCTTATCCTGCCTTCGGCCTTTCTGACGATCTCTTCCGCCTCGGCCTTGGCGTCAACGCCCTTCTCTGTCCAAACGCCCCTGCATGAAAGATCCAGCTCGACCTTCACCTTGTCTCCTACGTAAATATGGTAAGGGAACTGCCTGCAGTATGTCGGCCTGTTTTCATACACTGCGCACCTGCGTCCGTTAAGGAACACGCAGGACCCCTTCCCTTTCTTCAAAGCAAGCGCAAGATATGGTTCCGGGCCCTTGCTCCGCACCAGCGATCTTGAATGCTCCCTCTCGAAGAAATGCCTCTCTTCCGCAAGGACCTCGGGCTGGCACAGGCAGCACAGCCCGCAGCCGTCGGGGCATTCCGCCTTCTTACCCAGCACCTCCGAATAATCGACCTCAAGGTTTGCCATAAACATCCCGTCCTATCTTATCCCCGCAGAACTCTCCGCCTTTTATTTGGATCTCCCCTCTGATCATGACCATCTCCGGGAAGACCGCTTCCCATCCGTCGTAGGGGGAATGCCCGGCCTTGCTGTGAAGCTTTCTTACTTCGATGTTAGTGAATTTTCTTGTATCGAATACAGAAAGATCGGCATCGTATCCCTCTTCGATCCTTCCTTTCCTCATTCCGAATGATGCTGCCGGCGTCTCCGATCCCATCGAGACGGCTTGGGACAGGGGGATTATGTTCTTCCTCACCATGTTCATCGCCATGGGGATGGTGGTCTCGACCCCCGGTATCCCGCTCGGGGCGGCGTCGAAATCCACGGATTTGTCGGAAAGGGTGTGGGGGGCGTGGTCGCTTCCGAACATGGATATCTTGCCGTCGATGAATGCCTTGTAGAGCTTATCCCTTACTTCAGCGTTCCTGATCGGCGGGTTCACTTTGTACTCCGAACTCGAATACTTATCCGGCTCGAAAAAGAGATGGTGCATGGTGACCTCTGTGGTGAAACCGAGTTCGTTCGCTATAGCCACGCTCTCGGCGTTTGTGTTGTGGCATATGTTGATCCTCATCCCTTTGAATCTCGACAATCTCCTCAAAGCATTGATCTCAGCTTCCACCGGACGGTTCCTGAGATGGTCCCTGCAGTCCTTCTCCTGATTTTTGGAGATCATGCCGTCGTCCTCCGCGTGGACGCTCAGCCTCTTGCCCGTCTTCGATATATCCCTGACGGCGGACGCGATCTCCGCATCGTCATTCAAAAGGATCTTCCCGGTGGTCGAGCCCATGAAGAGCTTGAATCCGGGGACCAGCGGGGCCATCAGGCCTGCGTTGCAGCTTGAGGTCACTGCGGCGAAGAGCCCGTGATCAACGTATGCCCTGCCGCGCACACGCTCTTTCTTTTCCAATAGTGAATCGACATCGGTCACCGGGGGCTTGGTGTTCGGCATATCCAGAACGCATGTGACGCCGCCGTGCACCGCCGC
>JAKQBQ010000136.1 GCA_029574055.1 Methanobacteriota archaeon | reverse complement strand
TATAACGAGGTGGAAAACGCTTTCCGCGGCAACGCGATAAAGAATGCCGTCACATTCGAGATGTCCCTCTCGGTACTGGAGCAAAAGGGAGTCATAGACAGCTACCTGAAGATGGAGCTTCTCGACAGGGTCGATCAGGGGCAAATCTAGAGAGGAGGAATTATGAAGAAATGTCTGAAAAACAAGGGCGGTTTCACTTTGATCGAATTTGTCGTTGTTGTGGCGCTCGCGGCGGCCCTGATAGGCCTGACGGCGATCCTTCTTGCGAAGGGCAAAGCTGCCGCCAACTTCTCAACAACCCAGGAAAGGATCAGGGCTATTTCAACAGGATTGACAGAATACGCCATGTTCAAGCATTCGCTGCCAGTGGCAGCGGATATGACCACGGACTGGCCCGAGGCCCTCAAGGACTATGTGGAGGCTGATTTCAGGACCGGTGCGATCGCCCATGGATATCAATGTGCTGGAAGCGACGTGGTCCTTCAGACACCTACGTTCGAGAGCACAGACTCGGCGGGCGCTATCCTGACTAGGCTCAAAGACCAGAGAATTTGTGCCGATAGCTCGACTGTTAATGCTAACCTGGGTATTGATTGTGTTCTAACGGCATTCCAGGGTACGGCCCGCTGCCGCTGAGGGAGTTTGCGGGAGCAGTCTCCTGATCCTTTATGTTCCCCTTCATGGCATTCCTGATGCTTGCAGTCCTGCCCTTCGTGCTTCTCTCCGTTCTCGCCGGGATAAGCGGACTGCCATCCTCTCAATATGAGAAGATGGCGAATGACCGGGCGAGATCTGTTTTTCACGAGACGGGACAGGTGCCCGGGAACGTTACGGTGTTGGGCATGGAGATTACTGTCAATGCGGATAAGCTGGATCTCTTTCCCGTGCGCCGGGGGGTGCAGGAAGGCAGGCAGTGGCGCAAGGCCATGATCGAACAGGCCATGGTCGATACCTGCGTTGCGTTGCAGGATCGATGCGGCAAGGATGACATGGCTCTTCTCTGGAGCTTCATGCCGAACGACAGCGGCCCGGTCGCCGAGATACGCGCGGGTCCGGTCTCAACGAGCTTCGACTGCGAAGGAGCAACGGACGTCGATTACGCGCGGTACGGCAGGCATCTCTTCAGGGAGGCGATCCCGGAGGAGATGCTGACGGAAGACTCAGGGGGCACCGTTCGGCATTACTACTATTCCAGACCCGCAACGGACTCCGGATGCTCTTTCTATGACATGGTTGACCTGCGATGACAACGACTCTTATAGGAGATCGCAAAGGATTCACCTTGCTGGAGATCATCGTGACCATCGCCATCGCCTCCGTCGTCATGGGTGCCGTCGTGACCTTCATGGAGAGGGTCATCCATTTCAAAGGCACGGCAGACACCATCAAGAGGTTCGAGAAGATCGAGGGCGCCTTTGAGGTCCTTTACCGGGAAAATGTTCGATACGTGGAGGAGAACTGCCACGGTTGGACCGACCCCGTCTGCAGCGCTCTGGCGATCCTTCCTTCTGTGGACGACGACGATGCATCGGGGAAGACCCTTGCCATTTCCACCGAAAGCGACGCGGTGGTGAGCGCGTTTCGTGAAGCGAACTGCACTCTTTCCGGCGAATCGCCCTTGTTCCGTGCTGCGTGCGTGGATGGATACGGGTCTGATTACACATTCACAGCAACGAAGGAACACACCGCCGGGACTCTCTATCTGAACGGGTACAACCGAATGCCTTACAGTGTGACCATAACGGCGGGCGGGAACACGTCGATGACGGA
>JAKQBQ010000128.1 GCA_029574055.1 Methanobacteriota archaeon | reverse complement strand
CCCTGGCGCGCTTCTTGTTGTTGGCATCCACCACTACCCACGGGGCGTGGTCTGTGTTGGTGGATTCCATCATGATATCCACATGTTCATCGTACTCATCCCATTTGGAGCGGTTGCGCCAGTCGTCCTCCGTGATCTTCCACTGCTTCAGCGGATCGTTCGCTCTATCGTTGAACCTCACCAGCTGCTCATCCGAAGTTATGTCGAGCCAGAACTTCACCAGTATGGCTCCATTGTTCACGATCATCTTCTCAAAAGCGTTGATCTCGGCAGGGGATCTTCTGTACTCCTCTTCTGTGCAGAACCCCTCGATGTGTTCCACCATCATCCTTCCGTACCATGTCCTGTCGAAGACGGTGATGCGCCCCTTTTCCGGGATGCCCCTGAGGAACCTCCAGAGATAGGTGTGGCTGATCTCTTCCTCCGTGGGGACCTTCGTCTGGAACACTTCGTATCCCCTTGGATTGAAGGCGTGGCAGAGGTGCTTGATGCAGGTGCCTTTCCCTGCGGCGTCCCATCCTTCGAAACATACGATCAGAGAGCGGTCGCTTAAGGATAGGGCCATCTGAAGCTCCCAAAGCTGCTCAGACAGATAGTTTATCGTTTCGTCATAGTCGGAACACTTCGTTTCCTCTCCCATATTCTTGCGGGGGTTGGGGTATATGCGGTCGATCTTCGGGGGGTCGTACGGGCGCGGCCCGGCATCCAGCCTGCTGTTCACCATCCCTATTATTTTCTCAACAGTTTCGATCACCGTCTCATTGATGCCTTTGACCAAGATCTTGTTCCACGGGGCATATTCGGTGTCTGTCTTCTCATACACTTGATCGAACATCACCTCCCTGTACTTCGCCGGGTCGATGTGGTCCATGGACAGGAACGACTTCTTCGGTATCCTCGGGCCGTATTCCTTGCCGTATTTCTCTATGGCGGATTCGGTGGCCTTGAGGATTATCTTGATAAGGAACACACCATTCAGCACAAGGTATCTTTCAAGGTCGTTGCTCACATCAAGCATCGACTTGAACTCCTTTTTCTTTTCATCTTCGTTGAACTTCTCGATGATCATTGAATACCATGACCTATCGAACAACCCGATCTGCCCCCTGCCGGGGGTCTTGTGAAGGAAGTCCAGTATCGGCCTCGATGCGTCCGCAGCGGGATCGAAATGAACGTACAATACGCCTCTGGGCTCGAGGCACCTGATGAGTTCGCTGTTCACTCGGCCTATCACCCTTCCGCTGCTGCCTTCGAACACCACGAGAACGGGCAGCCCTTCCCTGAGAATCCTCTGCTGCAGCGCGTTCAGCTCGGTCAGGAGGGCGTCCGGTATCAATGCGTGCATAGGATGCTAATCGCAGAAAGGAATATTAAACAGAATCTGAGCCACAATCTTCTCGTGAACGGGTGGGCGCACAGACATGCTCGGAGTACCTGTACGATACGATCCGTAAGCTCATGGCCACAGCTGACGATGCACACGTCATCGCCCGCAGCGTTGTGAATGCGATACGGGCGCAGGGACACCTTCGGGGGAACACTGCGTTCAACATCAGGAAGATGGACGAAGGAGAGGAGGTGTGACAATGGAAAAGAAAGTTCGCTGCGTAATGTGCGGGATCACCGAAAGCATCCTTGGAGACGACGAGGGGGATGTGGAGTGCGTACTGCTCATGCGGAGGAGATGGGATTACCGCGAGGCCAACGACATAGGCCCGAAGGACGGTAAGGACATCGTCAAGAATTGGTACTGCCCAGACTGCAAGAAACAGATCACATGAGCAACCGCCAAGAGTTCGACGAGATCGCCGAAGCGAAGCAGTCGGCTTACCATTCCCTCCATTACGCCACAGCCAAAGCGATATACCGCTCGCTGAGAAAAGCGGAGCAGAACATCATCAACGATCTCAGCAAATACATGCCGCCGAACATCGCCGACCCCAAGGCATGGATGAAGAGGGAGGCGGGAGGGGACGCAATGGCGAACCTTCGGCTCAAGGCAATGCAATTGCCGGAGCCTCAGCGTTCGCAGTGGTTAGCGAAGCTCAACAAGCCGTCATGGAGAGCCCAAGTAACTAACAAGCACGCCCTCTACAACCGCCTCCTGATGGAGGAGACGGTATCGAGACGCTCTATCGACGCGACAATGCGCCAAACAGCCTCTAAAGTGGCACAGGAAGGCTACGCAAGGCAGATGTTCGAGGTGCAGAAGGGTGTCGGCATGGGATGGTCGTTCTCCCTTCCCAACATGAAGCAGGCGGAAGCAATGGCCAAGAGGTCGCTGCATTCGGGATACACGCAGAACCTCACCAAGAGGCACATCAAACAACTGAATGAAGAGATCACCGCGGGAATACTGTCGGGCAAGAGCGAGAAGGACATCGCCAAGGCGATACACGAAAGCGCGGGCGGGGAACTGTGGGAAGCTAAACGGCTTGTACGCACCGAGATCACAGGAGCCGCCGCCGAAGGCGAACTCCAAGCCATCAAGGACATGGAAGAAGAGTTCGACGTGAAGATGCGCTACCGGTTCTACGCGACGCTCGATGAAAGGACATGCCCGATCTGCGGGGAACTCGATATGCAGGATTTCGACAGGGAAGATGCCCAGCCCGGCGTCAACAGCCCGCCCATGCACCCCAACTGCCGTTGTGTGATACAGGCCGTAACGGAGGACGATCTGAAGGAGAAGGCGGTAAGAAGGGGAAGGAATGAGGAAGGGAAGAGCGCTGTCATGCCCCAAGGGATGGGTTACAAAGAGTGGAAGGCGGAGTATGTGGATAAGCCCAAGGCCGAGGCCGCTATACGTGCGGGGAGACATGGTGACACTACGACAGCGGGCAATGCCGGAGGAGCAGCGCAAACGACCGCATCTACCACCGCCCACACGGGCGCAGCAAACATAACAAAGACGGCGTACAGTAACGAAAAGCTCAATGTAAAGGGTATTGAGAACAATACACAAAGAGAGTTTCTGGAAAAGCAGACGAAAGGGAAAGATATACCCCTATACAGAGGGAACCTTACCGAACAGGAGATAAAAGGAAGGGGACTGTCAAAGGAACAGAAAGAGGCGCGTGAAAAACTGGTAGACAGGATAGACAACACTCCGAGTAATGAAGTTAGTGACATGAAGGACCACAAGGAAGTGACCACCAAGCACCTTAACGAACTGGCCAATGACGTGACCGCTCCGATCATTAAGAAAACACCCGGTGCCGAACAGCTGATCAAAGAGTTCACCACAAAGCCGTCACAGTTCAACAAACCGCTACAGGGCGAGGTATCCAAATTCGTACCCAGTGACATCGAGAAGATCGACGCTATGACCAATCTCATATCGCAGTCCGAACTCAAAGAGGGAATCATCGTTTACAGCGGTGGTGATGGCAGGAACATCTATTCTGCAAATTTCAAGCCAGGCGACATTATGATAAGAAGTTCGTTCCAATCATCAACGGCAAAGATAGAAGTGGCGCAAAGGTTCGCCATCGGCGAGGAGATACCGATCATTGAGAAAATATTGATCCCCCCTTCCAAAGGCGTGGCCCTTCCCATTGGGAACCTATCGTCGGCAAGCAAGCCAGAGTGGGAGATAATTTTACAGAGAGGGCTTGAACGTAAATACGTTGGAACAGAAGGCACATATAAGGGGATACCTATCCTTGTGTTCAGAGTGGTTTGAGTGAAGAAAGGCTACGATCCTGAGAACAAATACCGTTTCGGTGGTGGAATAGCTAAAGTAGGTTACGTTGACCCGGAAACAGGTGAGAAAGTATACTACGACAAGCCAATATATATCGGCGACGATTCGAACGATGCAGTCGAGCGGATGCCTTCCGACGACGAGTAATCTGTCTCCTTTCAGACATTATTGTTCCCCATTTTCCAAATGTCCGCCGTGTTTCATTCCCATCTTTCCGTTTTCCGACAAACCACCCCATGTTTTGTCTGATGCGGGACGGAATTCGAAGGGTTCGGCGTTTACGAACCTTTCAAACAATCGTTATATACGGTAACGGCGGTGCATAACA
>JAKQBQ010000122.1 GCA_029574055.1 Methanobacteriota archaeon | reverse complement strand
CCGGCTACGCCGTGACCGAACAGATGCCGATGGCGGGATTCCTGGTGGAAGATGGCAGAGAGATAAACTTCGCCATGACCGCCACCGACGGGACGAGCTTCACAGTATCAGGAACGGTAACTGTCAACGACCACCCGCTTGCAGGCGTCACGATCTACTACACCAAGGAAGGCGCGGACGGCATGGTGATCACCGCCTCGACAGTCACCGACTCCCTCGGGCAGTACACCATAAGCGTGCAGTTCGGAATGTTCTTCACTATTACGAGCGTTGAAAAGACCGGCTACACTGTGAACGGATCAATACCCGACGGCCTCATAATAGAGGACAACGAGGTCTTTGACTTCACCATGAACGCGATAGCTGGGACATACCACGACATCACCGGAATGGTGACGATCAACGGCCACCCGCTTGCCGGTGTTACCGTCAGCTACACAGTAGACGGGATATCATCTTCGGTGACCACAGGCGACGATGGATCTTACATGATAGAAGACATCCTCTTCGGATCGTTCTTCATCATCACGGACGTCACCAAGACCGGCTACGCCGTGACCGAACAGATGCCGATGGCAGGATTCCTGGTGGAAGATGACGGAGAGATAAACTTCGCCATGACCATCACCGACGGAACACACTTCACAATATCCGGAACGGTAACGGTCAACGGCCACCCGTTGCCCGGCGTCACTGTTTACTACACCAAGGAAGGCGCGGACGGCTTGACTGTAACAGGCTCGATCGTCACGAACTCCGACGGCCAGTATTCGGTTAGTGTGCAGTTCGGTACCTTCTTCACCATAACGAGCGTTGAAAAGACCGGCTACGAAGTGGACGGAGATATGCCGGACGGCCTCATAATCGAGGACAACGCGGTCTTCGACTTCACAATGACGGCGACCGCAGGATCGTACCACAAGGTATCAGGCATAGTAGGCCTTCTCGGCCACCCGCTTGCCGGCGTTACCGTCAGCTACACAATAGACGGTATTTCGTCCTCTGTGATCACAGACGGCGATGGGTACTACTCGATAGAGGGCATCCTCTTCGGATCGTACTTCGTCATCACAAGCGTGGTCAAAGAAGGCTACACCGTGACTGAACAGATGCCGATGGCGGGATTCCTGGTGGAATACGACGTGACAATCGACTTCACCATGATCGCCACAGCCGGAACGACCCACGTCGTATCCGGAACGGTAACGGTCAACGGCCACCCTCTGCCCGGCGTCACAATAAGCTTCACGAAAGAGGGTCCGGAAGGCACAGATGTAGCAGGTACGGCGACCACGGACTCCGACGGTAGGTACTTAGTGGTAATACCCTTCGGCGTGTTCTTCACCATCACCGGCGTCGAAAAGACCGGCTACGAAGTGAACGAAGACATGCCCGACGGCTTCTTCGTCGAGGGCGATAAGACCATCGACTTCACCATGACAGCGATCGCCGGAACGAACCACACGATCTCCGGTACGGTCAATGTTGATGGAAGTCCGCTTGAGGGTGTCACCATCAACTACACAGTAGACGGGATCTCGTCCTCTGTGATCACAGACGGCGATGGGTACTACTCGATAGAGGGCATCCTCTTCGGATCGTACTTCGTCATCACAAGCGTGGTCAAAGACAAATATATCCAGACAGGGCAGATACCGGGCGGATTCCTCGTTGAGGATGACGAGATCATAGACCTCTCGATGGCCTACGATGTCTACGTCCTCACAATAACGATAACCGGATCCGGTTCGGTGGAGGTTGCAGCCGGCAGCGATCTGCTGGGGGTATTCCACGCGCCCGGAGGACAGATCAACATAAGCACAGCGATAGACGGAGTGCTTCTGGCGGCCGTCCCCGGGAATGGCATGGCCTTCACCAAATGGGGAGGCGACGCATTCGGAAGCTCCGTGATATTCGACCTGACGATGGATTCGGACAAGTCCGTGACCGCGGCATTCGGTGCTCAGGGGCCTGCAGAATCTGCGTACTACATCACAGCATCAGCCGGAACTGGAGCGGCGATATCCCCTGAAGGGGCCGTAAAGGTTTCGAAGGGGGCCAACATGACCTTCGTCTTCTCCCCTGAGGAAGGATACAGAATATCTGCAGTGTTGGTTGACGGAGCTCCTCTGACTCCCGAGCAGATCGCTCTCGGGAAGTACACATTCTCCAACGTGAAGGCAAACCACACGATATATGTGGAGAGCGAGGAAGCATCCTCGATCGTACTGGAGATCTTCGTGGCGGAAGGGAACGGATATGCGGAATACAGCGTGAACGGTTCGCCGTTCGCCGTGTACACATCCCCGGTCAACCTCTCCGAGCACGACCAAGTAACAGTCAGGGCATTTGCCGGCGACGGATACAACTTCGACAGGTGGGAGACCCCTGCCGTGCTGAAAACAAGCGTTGTATCCTTCGACGATGTCACATCCTCCCTGCAGCTGAGCCTCTTCTTCAAGGAGGACGACCCGATCGGCGGGAGCACCGGCGACGGCAGCGATACCAACGGAAGCGGCACTTTGTTATTGGCCCTCTTATCAGCACTCCTGCTGATCGTAGCCGCCATCATAGTGGTATTGATCGCCTTCTACAAGAGGACATTCGCAGTCATAAAGGTCGGATACTCAGCAACCATCATCGGCAAAGACAGGGCACGTAAGAACAAAGCATACCGTTTCACAGCGGAAGGGATCGGGACTGCATCCTACCGCGTTGGGGACGGACAATGGAAAGCTTTGTCTCCCGGCCCGAACGGGGAGTATGAGATACCTAAGGAAGACGTCGTAGACGTTCTGACCATAGAGTATCGCTGACACAAACTTTTTCTAACCTTTTTCCTCCTTATGGGGGCTGACCACCCCCTGATTTTTATAACATCGAACGGCAAGCTGTACTGTCTTTGACAGACATCAGAAAACATCTCTGACCAACAATCCGGCGGCCTCTGCCAGACTGCGTATCTTTTCTTTGGATATCTCCGAACCGCGTATGTTCATGCGCGCCAATCTTTCCGTAAGAAGGGGTCTCGGGTTAAGCGCATCGATGTAGGCGCGCTTCACTCCCGTGGAGACCACCGCGTCG
>JAKQBQ010000121.1 GCA_029574055.1 Methanobacteriota archaeon | reverse complement strand
GTTTGAGATCGTTGTTGCTGCTGTAAACGGAGCCCCCGACAGCCATCATGGCCTTTGCGAAATTCAATCCCTCTTCGTTCGCTGAAGTGAGGAGGTCGGTGTTCAGGCCGTCCAATATCTCCTTTCTCATGTTCGCCAATTCTTGGTCGCCGAGGTTCTTTATCGCGAACTGCCTTCTTTGGTAGAAAGTCTGCCCGAAGCAGAGGTAGATGAAGAACCCTACCACCGGAAGGAACAGAAGCACTGCGATCCACATCGCGATGGTGCGCGGGTCTGCGCGCTCCAGGAATATCATGACCAGTATCATAAGCGCAGATAGCCACAATATGACTGCGAAGAAGTCCCCGAAGAACTCCAGGATGACCTGCTGATACACAAATGAGAAACATTAGGCATTTTTAAAAATGTTTTGACGGTGATGTGCTTTCCGGTTGCTGCGGCAGCCGGTCGGGGCGCGGTGTGAAGCGGTTTCGGATCAATTCCTGCCGGAGACGGCGGAACGCGCCCAAGGCACGGCAGCCTCATATTCCGACCGTTCGAAGGCGATGTTTTCGGGTATCTCAAGGAACAGCTCCGAATGCATCTCCGGCGAACAGTTCGTCTTGTTAAGCAGGAGGCATGCGCAGACCCAGCAGTGGCCGAGGTCTTTGATCTCAAGAACATCAATGTCATACCCGGACTCTTCAAGGAACTCTCTTTTTGCGGCATCCTCCGCAGATTCCCCATCCTCTATTCTGCCTCCCGGCATCTCCCATCCGCCCCGCTTTTCGTTGAATATCATGAGGAACCGGTCCCCGTTGAAAGCTATTGCGTAGACGGTCGGCAATTCACTTCCTCTCAAAAACGATCATCCTGTGTGCGTTCTCGTAGGGCTCAAGATCCCTGGAATCCAATATCTTGAACCCTCTTTCCTTGATGATCTTCTCTGACGCTTTGTAAATGTCCGCCGGACGGGAGGCAACATCCTCCGACATGGCCTTTATGGCGACCATCCCCGTATCAGCATGGAAGAAGTCCATGTTGTCGGTTATGATCTCCGCCTGCCTTTTCTGGGCGACGTCGGCATAGACGATATCCAAAGACCCCACAGCGAATTGGTATTCCTCGGGATTCCCCGCATCCCCCAAAATAGGGACCATGTTCGGTCTGGAGGCGCAGGTGTTGACGAGATCCCTGAACATCCTCGGCGAATACTCTACACAGTAGACCTTGCCGTCTGCGGCGACATCCGAGATATGGGAGGCGGTCGTGCCGCTGGAGGCCCCGAGGTAAAGGATCCTGCTGTCCCTTTTTATCGGGAAGACCCTGCCGCCGGTCTTGATGTATGCGGCAAGCTTGCTCTTCCGAGGATTCCATTCGCGGTATTCCTGATCGGAGATCTTCACAAGCTTCTCTCCGTACACCCTTGTTCCCGGGTTGGAAGAGACTGTATAGAGCTTGTTGTTCTCTGAATACACTGCGCCTCCCGTGATGTCAATGGGGATCATTGCATTGTAATCGGCATATATCTTAAAAAATTGTGTATATAAGCGGGCGTTCCGCAGATATATCGGTCTGCTGACGGCGTTCCGGCTCCTACCGCATCTTTTTAATCGCCGACACGCATGAGCGTCCATGGCATCCGATGATCAGAATTTTGCGGCAGGCTCCGTCGATCTGCTCAAGATAATGATGCTGACAGGCGCCGCCATCGGGATATTCAGCGTTTTCCAGCTTTGGTTCTTGGACAACTACACCTTCCTTCCTTTCGAGTATACGGGATTTGACTTCTTCATGAGGAATCAGCCCTATCCGGAATCAGGATATTTCATGTATATGCCGTTGGTAGTACTGATTGCGGCCGCGGCCGCGGTCATCCCTGCCCTTTCGACGTTCGTCAAACGCGAGAAGGAAGGCGCGATCGCAGGGGCATCCTTGGGAATGGTCATGCTGGCCGCCGTGGTCCTTTATGTGACATACCCTCTCACCAGACTCCGTTTCTCCAACGCCGCGATGATCATGGAGGCGGACATCAAGCTCATCGATTATATCGACGCGGGGGTGTATTCCGCGATCACCGCAAGCGTGCTGCTGATAGTCGGGGGGATCGTCATACTTCTTCACAGAATGGCCGCTTCCCGCTCGAAAAAGGAAGAGTAATCAAAAGAGCAATATACGGATATCATATCTTCACGGTCATGATGGACATTCTCAGCGACATCGCCGACGCAGTAGAGGAAGCGATCAAGATGATCCCGGGTTCGGGAGCCAGAGGAGAGTGCATAGGCATAGGCGCCGACGGGACGTCCACGTCGCAGATCGACAAGATAGCTGAGAACACGGTCCTGTCGTACCTGCAGAAGAACAACATTCAGCTGAACGTTCTCAGCGAGGAGATAGGGTTCGTGGACAACGGCGCCAAGGAGACCTTGGTGCTGGATCCCATCGATGGAACGTCGAACGCAGTCGCCGGGATCCCTTTGTACACAATATCAATGGCAATAGGCACGAGGTCCCTTGCCGACATAAGGATAGCGTATCTGAGGAACCTTGTCACCGGGGATGTTCTGACAGCTGAAAGGGGGAAAGGGGCATACAAGAACGGATGCAGGATCCATGTGAGGGAGGCGAAGATCAACGACCTCTTCCTGATGATCTATCTCGGCAACGGCTCCCACCCGTCGTCGTTCAGCCTTGCAAAGAGGGTGAAGTCGTCCCGGTCGTTCGGCTGCGCTTCCCTGGAAATGGCATTGGTCGCGGAGGGAGAGGCGGATGGGTTCATGATGTACGCCGAGAAATATTCGCGCTCCATCAGGGTGGTCGATATCGCGGCAAGCGCCCTCATATTGAGGGAGGCGGGAGGAGAGATATATGATCTCGATGGGAACGTGCTCGACATGGATTTCAACATCGGGTGCCGCTCAAACTTCATCGCGGTCGGCGACAGGAAGGTGCACGACTTCATCCGCAGGGCGGAGAAGGTGACCGAGTCGCCCAAGTACGGGATATGCGTGAACAGGAACGTTCCCGAGGCCAAGGAATATACCAAAAGGGTGATAAAAGCCCTCGAAGGCTGCGATTATCTGCTGGATGAGAGCATTTCGGCAGAACTCGGCATGGAAGGATGCCCCATCGAGGAGATGGAGGTGGACATCATGATAACCATTGGAGGAGACGGAACCATCCTTCGTGCAGCCATGAGGAACAAGGCGCCGCTGATCGGGGTGAATGCCGGCGGCGTAGGGTTCCTTGCAGAGGTGGGGATCGATGACATCGAAGAAGGGATCCGAAGGATCCGCAGCGGGGAGTACGTGATCGAGGAGAGGTTCAAGATCAGCCCCTGGTACAATGAAGAGTATCTTGCGGAGGCGGTGAACGAGGCAGTTGTACACACGGACTCCATCGCGAAGATAAGGCATTTCAAGATATACGTCAACGACAAGATGATGACGGAGGTCCGCGCAGACGGGATAATTGTATCGACGCCGACAGGTTCGACCGGATATGCCATGAGCCTCGGGGCGCCCATAGTGGATCCCTGCGTGAACGCAATGATCATAGTGCCTATGGCGGCATACAAGTTCGCATCAAGGCCGTTCGTCGTCCCGGCGGATGCCAAGATAACGGTGGAGATGATGATGGAAGCCGGCTGCCTCCTGGTGGTCGACGGACAGGTGGAATACGAGATCAAGGGGAAGACCCACATAGATTTCATCAAGTCCTCGGAAACTGTCAAACTGATAAGGTTCAACACCGATTTCTACTCCAGAGTAAGGGAAAAGCTGGTGAACGCTATATGAGCAGGGTGTACGGGGTGAGCGTGGATTTTATCGACGGATTCAATGAGTCCGCGAAGGCAGCATACCCCGACGAGTTCATATGCTTCCATAGGGAATACGACGGAGTGATCACCGAGATGATAC
>JAKQBQ010000120.1 GCA_029574055.1 Methanobacteriota archaeon | reverse complement strand
CATCTTGTGCAGGGATATCGAATAAAAATCCACATCCGTTTTCTTCAGATCGACGTTCATATGCGGCGCTGCCTGGGATCCGTCTATCAATATCCTTGCGCCCGCATCGTGCGCTATCTCCGCAACCTCTTTTATGGGGATGATGCAGCCTGTGACGTTGCTTGCGTGGTAGACGGATACCAATTTGACATCCTTTCTCATAGCATTCTTGAAGTTCTCTGCATCGAACTCCCCGTCGGCGCCCGATCTTGAATAGATCCTTTTGATCCCTGCCTCTTCGGACAGCATCGCCCACGGGACGTGGTTGGAATTGTGTTCAACGTCTGTTGTGAGGACCGCGTCTCCCTTTTTGAGCCCGAGTCCCCTTGCAACGATGTTTATCCCTTCTGTACAATTCTTAGTGAAAATGCAGCAGTCGGGGTCGCCGGCGCCGAAGAACTCGGACGCCGTTTCCCTTGCCTCGTCGACCATGAGGGAGACCTTCGCGGACATCCCGTGCACGCTGCGTCCCCCGCATGACGGGAAATCGTTGTAATACTCGACAACAGCCCTTATGACGCTGTCCGGCCTCAGGGACTGGCACGCGCTGTCCAAGTAAACGCCCTTTTTACCTCTGATGGTGGGGAAGTCGTCCCTCAAGACAGACATGTCCATGTTCGGCTCATCACTTCGTATTATTTAATTATCAGTGATGTTTACCCTTTATCAGATATACATGCTGGTGACCTCTGTCGGAAAAATAAGGCTTGAAAGACCCGGAATGGTCGCATCGGGGATAATGGACGAGACCGGTCCGTCCATGGTGAGGATGTTAAGGTCCGGTGCGGGCGCTGTCGTCACAAAATCCATCGGGATCGAACCCAACCCCGGACATCCGAACCCGACCTTCACTGAGGTGAAGGGAGGGTACATCAACGCAATGGGGCTCCCGAACCCCGGAATAGAACTTTTCGGAAAGGAGATGGAGGTCGCAGCGAAAAGCGGCAACATCATCGGGTCGATCTACGGCGCAAACCCCGCAGAGTTCTCGAAGCTGGCTGTGAAGATGGAGGAATACGGCGCAGCGGCGGTGGAACTGAACCTTTCCTGCCCGCATGCGACCGGATACGGGATGGAGTTGGGGACCGACCCGGAGACCATCAGTTCGATAGTCTCTGCGGTAAAGTCCTCCGTTTCGATACCTGTGTGGACAAAGCTTACCCCCAACACCCACATGATCAAGGATCTGGCCTTGGCTGTTCAGAATGCAGGCGGGGATGCGGTGGTCGCCATCAATACCGTCAAGTCAATGGTCATATCGCCTCAATTCGGAAAGCCTATTTTGAGCAACAAGTTCGGAGGGCTGTCCGGCCCGGCCGTGCGTTCCATAGGCGTTAGAGCGGTATTCGACATCAGGACGGTGGTGGACATACCGATAGTGGGCGTCGGGGGGATATCCGATTGGAAGGATGCCGCCCAATACATAATGGCAGGGGCATGCGCCTTCCAGATCGGGAGCGCAATAGGCACGAAGGGGATCGAAGTGTTCGAAACGATCAATTCAGAGCTGGAAAGGTTCATGAAAGAATACGGCTACGGCTCGATACAGGATATGGTAGGTGTCGCCCATGAGTGATTCGGTGAAGATCATAGAGATAATCGATGAATCCCACGACACAAAAACATTCGGATTCCAGTGGGATGAGAAGGCCGTTCCCGGACAGTTCATAATGGTGTGGGTGCCCGGCATGGAAGAGATACCCATGTCCCTCTCCAGGACCAACCGCATAAAGGGCATCACAGTGAAGAACGTAGGCAAGGACACGCAGAAGCTCCACGACCTAAGCTTAGGAAGCGCAATAAGAATCAGAGGCCCGTACGGAAAGGGTTTCGATCTGAAGAAAAGCCGGAACATGCTTTTGATAGGCGGAGGAGTGGGTACAGCGGCCATACTGCCGGCGGTCAAAGAAACAGGCGCGGACACCATAATAGGCGCAAAGACGGAAAAAGAGATCATTTTGGATGATGTTGCCGGAAAGTACGCCAGGAATTTGTGGTTAGCCACCGACGACGGGAGCAAAGGCTTCCACGGGAACGTGGTCCAGCTGATGAAAGAAAAGGTCCAAGAGCGCAGGCACGACATGGTCCTGGCATGCGGCCCCGAGATAATGCAGTACCATCTCTACAACGCATGCGTTGAGCTGGGGATAGATTGCCAGCTGTCATTGGAAAGGCACATGAAATGCGGGGCCGGAGTATGCGGCAGCTGCGTCATGGACGACATGCGCGTATGCAGGGACGGCCCGGTGTTCACGAAAGAGCAGATATCGAAGCTCAGCGATTTCGGACGCCTCAAGCGCGACGAATGCGGCCG
>JAKQBQ010000103.1 GCA_029574055.1 Methanobacteriota archaeon | reverse complement strand
GACTATGACGGTCGATGTATGCAACAAGATACGGGAGATCGCCGGCGTCGATTCCATGCGTGACGAAACACATCTCCCCGACGTAAAGAAAAAACTTGATACTGCAGTCAACAACTGGTACATCAAAGGCAGGATATCCTTATCAAGCGACGGATTGGTCGAACCATCTGAAAAATGCGGGGTAGGCTGACCGGGGTCAGCCTTTGTAAGAAGTTTGATGTCATTCTTTTCCGGCAGCAAACAAGGAGGAAAGCTGCCTGCGGATGCTTCTGTTCAGTTGCTCGCTTTCGCCCAAGGCTTCAGACGGTCCCCCTTCATCATATACAGGAGCACCAGCGCGCATATCGCACAGATGATCAATGCGATCCCGATCCCGACGAGGAGATGCATATTCTTCCCATCGTCTATGATCGAGAACACAGCCATTCCCGCACCGACGACGCCCATCGCCCAGAACGCTCCGGTCAGCAAGGCCCATTTGAGATCCATGGCGTATCTGGAAGCGCTTTCCTGTGTCACGCTGAAGAAGACATATAATCCCGCACCTGCAGCAAACAGAGCAGTGGCCACAAAGTAGGAGGTGGAACCGCCGAAGGGAGCTATGGACAACCCTATCCCTACTATGATGAACACTAATGCCATTCTCTTGCCCCGCACCGCATTCTTCTTTACAGGCACATTTGCCGCAACATACATCTGCCCGAGCGCCTCGTTCCGCCTTTTCTTTCCCATCTCATCGGCGATGGCCGTTATGTCCCCAAGTTCCTCGGCGGCCTTGTTGAAGGCCTCTTCCTCGCCGAGCCCCTTGGACATGAGCTCCTTGACGCGCTCTCTGAGATTCGCGGCGATCTCCTCTTTGAAATCCCTTATCTCCGGAGTGTCGTCATAGTCCGCAAATAAACGGTCAACGTAAACTTTCTCTTTCATTCTTATACCTCCAATAGTTTGTTCAATATTTTCTGTGTCATGATCCAGTCGGCCTTGTTCTGCCTGAAAAGCTCCCTTCCGCTTTCGGTGATCCGGTAATACTTGCGCCGGCCTCCGAGGGTCTCGTCTCCCCAGTATGATTCTATGTAGCCGTCCGATTCCAGCCGTTTATAGCTGGAATATAAGGTTGCTTCTTTCAATTCATACTCGCCGGCGAGCTTATCGATTATGCTCTTGTGGATCTCGTAGCCATAGCTGTCGCTTTTTAGCAGTACGCTCAGCACTATGGTGTCCGTATGCCCGCGGAGCAGGTCGGCGTATGTTCTCGCTTCCATTTGTCTCACCTCTTTTAGTAAAGTTAGTATTATGGTAGCTATACTACTATTACTATCATAGTAGTATGACGAACTAACTTATAAACCTTTCTAATTCAAAAAATGTGTTGGGAAGTGCCGATTTTTCTTTCAAATACACTGCAAATGGTGGTGGAGGCCTTTGGTCGCTCATACCGAAGGTATGCCGGCAGACCAATCAGCATTATATATAAAACAGGGTCATATTAATTCACAAAGCTCGCAGACAAAGGAAGAGACATAGGATTTGCTTGTGGTCGATGTACATAACATATGCGGATCGAGTATGATTCTTTCTGTGTACGACGCGATGCATGATGAAGGTGATAAGATGGCCACGTATAAGCAGCCCTGCAGCAAATGCGGGGAGTTGATCGATCGGGACGTCCGTTCCTGCCCTAAATGTTCGACCAAAACCCCTTTTGGGTATCAGTGTCCCGTATGCCTTAAGCCCATTGATCGCGGGTACACTTCTTGTCCCGGGTGCGGCAGGAAATTGATGACCACCTGCCCTAAATGCAACGGACAGACCTTCGTAGGCAACGATACATGCGATGCCTGCGGAAAGACCCTCATGGTCCTCTGCCAGAACAAGAAGAACTGCGGGAAGCATCAATTTTTTGAGAACAAAAAATGCACTCTGTGCGGCAAACCCATTAAAAATGCAAGCGAACAAATAAAGAAACAAATGAAGGAGGAGTAAAAATGCTGAAATCTTTCACAAGCAATTACAGCGACAACAGCACAGATGCCGGATTCCAATTCACGTTCTTTTGCGACGTTTGCAAGGACGGATACAAATCCAGCTTCATTGAGTCGCAGACGTATAAGAAAAAGAAGGGAGCCCGCCTGTTAGGTCAGGGAGCCAGCATCGTCGGCAGTTTTGCCGGCGGAGTTGCATCGAGGGTCGGCCACTCCGCCGAGCGGGGAAGCAGCGCCATATCCCAACAGTTCGAAGGAAAGTCCCCGGAATGGCACAAGGAGCATGAGGAGGCGTTTGACAAGGCGCAGAACGAGGCCATGGAGCACTTCCACCGCTGCCCCGGCTGCACTCTGTACACTTGCGATCAATGCTGGAACGAGGATGCGACCCTCTGCACGACATGCTCGCCGCGCCAAGAGGTCTACGTTGCGAAAGCTCATGCAAAGGCCATGCAGCGCAACATCGACGACGCGGGAAAAGGCGCCACGGTGTGGGAGGGCAAGATCGAAAGCAAGACCACAATGTGTCCATCCTGCGGCAAGCCATCCGGAACCGGCAAGTTCTGCAACAACTGCGGAGCCTCGCTTGAACTGAAAGAGTGTCCCAACTGCGGCGCTAAGAATGCCCAGACCACACGTTTCTGCAACAACTGCGGCGAGAACCTGCTGGCGAAACCTGCTGCTGCGGCGGGGAAGTGCTCCGGCTGCGGATTCGAGAATCCTCCCGGCACAAAGTTCTGCGGGGAATGCGGGAACAAAATGGAGTGACTGTGAGCGAACTGTCTCCGATATCCGGTAAACAGAGGCGATAAAATGGATATATCATCGATAATAGGCAGCGCGGGGGAGAAAAAAGAAGAGAAACCGACTACGGAATACACTGCGCAGGTCGTTTCACCGATCGTCAACGGCGAAGCAAAGCTGAAGATCGGAAGGAATTCGTTCACGGTTGCGAGCACGTTCGATGTAGCAGAGGTTTTCTTTGTCAACATGGATTCGCTGAGTTACGGGAACTACACCACCACTGTCAAGACAGACCATGGAGATTACGTCCTTTCCAATATGGGGAATTGGGCCCAGCCTTTCTTCGATGCGCTGTGCGACGCGTACAACAAAGCGATGCTGCGCGCCTTCTTTGTGTCAGGGGACCCTTTATCCACCGCAAACGGCGATTACCGTCTTACGGAAAGCGGCGTCGCCGGAAGCGGGAAAGCAACTGTCAGCGTTTATGACAACTGCGTTGCCCTCCTTCCGAACAACAGCGATTCCCGGCGCATCCCCCTCTGTTTCGTGGATGGAGCGGAAAAGGCCAATTTCGGAGCCGTATTGAAACTGAATACGGGCGAAAACTATGCTTTTTCCAAGCTCGGCCAAAGAGCAGATCCGTTGATGCACGCTATTGAGAAGCAGATCAGGGCGCTGCGCGAGAGGTCGGTCTCTCTGGTGAAGGAACTCGATCCCTCCCTGACGGCAGCACAGGCCTCGCAGATCGCTAAATTGACGCCGGAAGGCGTGGCCGCCCCCGTGGGGAAGCTTGCCGCCATCGCCCCTTCGTTCCCGGCGGCTGTGGAGAAGAGGATGTCCAAGACTCGCCCCGCAACGGCAAACAGCTATGAAGTGTTCAAAAAGATGTGCGATCCGGCTGATATTTGGATAGGCTTCAAGAAGAACGATAACCTCTCGGAGGCGGAGAAGAACAAATACATCGACGCGGTGAAAAAGGAAAGGCAGGATGCCAACCTCGGTATCGAAACCTCTCCAGAGGACGAGGCAAAAAAGGAGTCGACGGACCTATTCATGTTCTGGATAATCGCACCCTCCCCGAACGGGGAGTATATGGCAGTGGAGTTCGCCGTGCAAAAAGGGGAGAGCGCGGCAACATTCGTTTATCGCACGGGAGGCGACTTCTCCAAAGCTGCGATGCAGCTGAACAGGGCGTTGGAGGCCATAAGTTTCAGGCGCGAGGTGATACGCCTGTCGGATGAAGAACTGTTGAAGCCCGAGAACGCCGATTACTACATGGCGTCCAAGCGCACAGCATCCCTTCAGTTCGTGCGTGCGAACTTCGTCGGGCGCGTGATCCATTCAAGCAATGAAGCGTGGGAACAGAATCTGATGAAATTCTGGAACTAAGGCGCGTCCTGAGATCCGAAGCCGTCGTTCAACAAGAACGAAGGTGCATACCGTGTTCTGTAGGCAGTATGCTGTTTCGAACACCGCAGCGTCCATTCTACGCCGGAATAGATATTTCCTTTATCTTCTTTCATCAAACAGTCTGTGCAAAGCCTCTTCGGCAGCATTATGCCCCTGTTCGGCCGCGGATATGTACCATTTTACTGCCTCTTCGCGGTCTTTGGGCACGCCGAGGCCGCTCTCATAAAGATACCCTAAATTGCATTGGGCCGTAGTGTCCCCTTTCTCCGCAGCGAGCCTGATCCACTTTGCAGATTCCTCGTAGTTCGGAGGTATGCCGTCAGTCCCTTCCTGGTACATGAACCCAAGCTGCATTTGGGCGAACACGCTTCCCTGTTCAGCAGAAAGTTTCAACCATTTCTCAGACTCCCTGTAAGCGTCCTCCGGACCCATTCGAACATCGCCGAGGCCGATCTCCGCAAGACGTCTCAGCTGTTTTGCCATTTCCTCATGGTCTTGGGTTCTTTCCGGCCCCATGTTGTATAGAACGCCCACGCAGAACTCGGCGAAATCATCCTGCTCGGCCGAGCGCCTGAACCACTTGGCCGCTTCTTCATTGTCCTTTGGGACCTTGTCCCCCTCCTGATACATCAGGCCGATCTCATATTGAGCTCTGGGATCCCCGCTTTCAGCCTCTGAGAGACGTTTCTTCATTGCATCCGGAACGCCGCCCCCCTCCGAATGCTTTTTCCCGCGTCTGAAGATGGTCATGGATGGAACACCCCCTTGCGGGGTATTTTTAATTGTTGGAAGTCTCGTCTGCGGAAGGAAACTTTCAAACGGTCACAAATTGTGACTGTTTCATTTTGTTCGAAAGATACGCTCAAAACATTATTCTCGTTATGATCTCATCCTTCGGTCGAGACCCAACGATCTCAGGTACATTTCCGCACATCCCCAGCGATCCGCCGCAATATGCCAGACATCCTTCCACACCATCTATTCCGCATATCTTTTCCAGATGTTCGGCCATGTTTTCATTGTCTTTTATCATATTCCCCAGCGCGGTGGCGCATGCGTCCGCCAGAGACACATCGCGGGAGATGACGGTGGAGATATCGCTTCTGCCGAAGGACACGGAAGGGCCGACAGATGCTGATGATGAACATATTCCGATGATCCTATCGGCCGGCGGCATCTTCAATGATAATCTTTGATTGTTGATGTCCGCATACATTCCGATGAGCACTTCGCGATCGCTTATCAACGCGATATCCCCGCCGTTGTCCACCACCGCATACTTTGCCCCGGCCTCAGCCATCTTTTTTACTGCGTATTCCGCGATCGCCCCGGCAACGGCCGCCATGGGGCCTACGGATGCCTTCAGGGACGCATTGCACATCCTCTCCACCACGTACCCGTCATCTTTCGATGCGGGATACGGTTCGTATGTTATCTTGAAATAAGGATCCAGCGCGATCTTCCTCTCCACCTGCGACCTGGCCTCGAATACGGCATCTTTGGCGATCCTTATGTACTCCGGTTCGGAAATGACCGTCACCGCGGTCTCCGCGATCTCAAAGTGCTCCCTGATCATGGATTCATCTTTAAGGTGATGGCATGCGTAGGGCAGGCGGACAGGCAGGAGCCGCATGAGATGCATTTGTTGGTATCCAGCATGACCTCCCACGTCTTCTTGTTCAACTCGAACGCGAACGTCGGGCAGACGGAGATGCAGGAACCGCAGTCTATGCATCTCCTGTCATCCCTCTTAACGAAGTTCTCCATAAGCTCAACGGAGATGTCTATGGATCTCAGGTACTCTATCGCGGCATCGACGGCGCTGTCGCTTCCCACCATGGACAGTATCATCCTCCCTCCGCTGCCGTCGATCCTTGCCTGGTGCACATTCGGCTTTATGTTGAACTTAGACACCAGGATGTACGAGACGGAATCATGCACATTGCTGTCTGTGAACTTTAACTTGTATTTTCTGTCGATCATCTCAGCCCCCTTACAGATCCTTCACCGGGAAGAGGCATCGACGGAATCGTAAGTGCAAATTCGTCGTTCTCTATCCAATTCTTCAGTTTCTCCGCGATCCTTTTCGCATATCTGTATGACGATAGCGGAGAGGTCCTCATCGTGCGTCCGCCGCATTCTATCTTCCCAGACCTCAATTCAGCGTAGCTCACCCTTCCCAAGACAGGCCTGGATCTCGACGATACGCCGTAATCCAGGACCTGAGAGAAGATCTCCTCGTCGGATATGGCGCATCTTTTCATGATGTCGGCGCTCAGGATGGGGATCGGCACACCGACCCCGACGGCAAGGGATGTCCCGTATCCGAATATGTCTAATCCTCTTACGTACTCGCGGTCCATTCCTCTCAGGTTGCCTATGAGCGCCAGCGTTCTGGAGCCGCCTATAGGCACCCCGTTGACCTCTGCCGGCTGGGTATTGAACTGTGTTCCCTGCCATGATACATATCCGATCCCTCCGCCGAAGAATATCCTTGTCCCTACGCCTATGGTATTTAGGTGGGGGTCGTTAAGCAGAGGAGACAGCTGGCCGGCGGAGCTGTATGTTGCGTTGCCGTAGTTGGGCAGCAGTTTTCCCATATAGGTCTGAAGCGTCCTTTCCGATGAGTTTGTTGCAACAGCATAATTCTGATACGCATTGCGCGGATTGTACATGTACGCCTCGTTGACGGTATCGAGGGAGATCAGCGTCTCGATGCTTTTTCTTGTGTAGCAGTCGGTACCGGGGCCGTATGCGACCAGGTGTATCTTCTTTCCCGCCACGAGGTCTTCTATGACATGCCCGCCCCCGTATCCGCCCCCGTTCCTTTCGGCCATCTGGGTGGCGCCGATGTATGTGTCCACAGCAGCCAGCCCTCCGTACGCCTGCACTCCGTTCAAAGTAATGTTGGTCATCCTCAGCGGGGGATCGCTGTGCCCGAAATTGATGAACGCGCCGGAAGAGCACATGGCGCCGAAGGTGCCGGTAGTGACAACATCCACTTCTTCGGCGGCTTTCTCGGCGCCTTTTTTCTTAACAAGGTCTATGACCTCCTCCGCGGTCAAGACAACTGCCTTCCGCTGTTTTATCCTCTCGTTGATCTCATCGTATGTCCTTATCATGTGATGACCTTCTACGGGCCGTCCTTTTCCGCAGCCGAGCCGGACACGGAACCTCCTCACAGCCCCTTTTGGCGTTTTAGAAGCCAATGTACAACATCTTGCAATATTACTCTTTCTTATCTTTTTGTTCTCTGTGTGTTAAGAGTTTCTCAATCACTCTGAATACACCGGGAGAAAAGCGTGTGTTTTTGGGAGTAAGAAAAGCCTCATTTGTCACTGATCTTCCACCGATAAATGAATATCCCGTCTGCCGCGAGCGGCAGACGGATGTATGGTTTATTTCTTCTGGAACAGCGGATACACTTCTCTGCCGAAGGCTTTATTCACGACCAACGCAGAGCTTAGATATATGGCTATTATCCCCGCTCCCAGCAGGACGTATGCCGCGATAGCGACGAGAACATCCTGAACAGCTCCGGTCAGGAGCCCGAGGTCGTTGAGCGCAATGATCGGCAGCGCTATGTCCAGCGTAAGCACTATGATCGTCAGCAATCCCATCGGCTTGAAGAACGCCGGCGTCCAAAGCATGACCACCATGGACAAAGCCAGCCATGCGTAGCCGTCCACTCTGGCATCGATGTCGGGCGCGTAGAAATATTTGAACAACATCCCCAGTCCCGTTGCGAGCATGAAGAACGCACAGAAGAACAGGAACGTGTTCCCTCCCGTGCTGCTCCCGGCTTTCAGGTCGAGCAATCCCACTGCGATCTGTATCACAAACCCCCCGATAAGCCAGCAAGCCATTATGGGCAAGGCTGTCTTTTCTATGTACCCATTCAACAACGCGAAGAAACAGAAACACGCCACCGCAAGTGCTACAAGACCTGCCGGGGTCGGGTTTGCCCATTCCTTCGTGTGTATCTTGACTTCTTTTATGTCTTCCATGGTAAACATCCTGACACATGCCGCCGTTTTGGGCGGCGTATGCTATGCGGTACTGCATTGACAGAGGAAGTTTATATTAACTCTCTGAGTAAAGCCTCAAAATCCATAAAAAACCTGCCTGATTATTCACGTGATGTTGAAAGACAAGTCTAATTTATGTGGTTTCTAAGTCGGAACGCGCTCCGCAGCACAAACGTACGGATAACGGCGTTAGTGTTCGAATACCGTTATCCCCCAATTAATGCCGAATTTATCAATGAGCGTACCATAATATTCGCTCCAGAACACTTTGTCGATCGGCATTGTGATAATGCCGCCTACGGACAAGGCATCAAACACCTTCTTTGCCCTATCTTTGGTGTCAAACGTCAATGTTATAGAGATAGAGGCATTGAAAGGCGGGGAATGGGGAACATCGCAGAAGTAAAGCTCTTGGTCCTCATCGAGTTTGATCTCGCCGTGCATAATGTAGTTTTCCAGCGCCTTATCGGCGGATAGGTCGTCGCCGGGCGGAGCGTCTTTATAACGAAAACTGGTCGACTTTGCATCAAAAGCTTTTTCATAAAAAGCCAGTGCGTCGTTACAGTTACCGTTGAAGCAAAGATATGCATTGATTTTGGTTTTCATATTATCCACATTTATTCTAAAACGTATTGCGCATATATATGACCCTATTGAAAAGCGACGCCGATGGGCATGAGTGGGCCCGCCCGGATTTGAACCGGAGTCAATAGCTCCCGAAGCTACAAGGATACCAAGCTACCCCACGGGCCCGTTCGCAGGATGATTTCCATCTTGCTATTAAATGTTACTGAGACATCATGTTCCTCAGCACATACTGGAGTATCCCGCCGTTGGCTATGTATTCGATCTCGATTGGAACGTCCGCTCTGCATATCGTATCGAACACCAGTTTCTTGCCGTCCCTGTACGCCGTGACCCTCACTGTGCCCTTCGGCTCAAGGTCTTCGAGGTCGATGTCGAAGACCTCCGAGCCGTTGATCTTCAGAGTATCGGCATTCTGCCCATCCAGATACTGAAGCGGGATTATGCCCATGCCGACAAGGTTCGACCGGTGTATCCTTTCGAAGGATTCCGCTATCACCGCCCTGATGCCCAGGAGGTTGGGGCCTTTAGCCGCCCAGTCCCTTGAGCTTCCGGTCCCGTATTCCTTCCCTGCCAACACGATCAGGGGGGTCATGTCCTCGTAGTAAAGCCTCGACACCTCATAGATCGTATCGTCCTTCTTCTCGGGGAAATACCTGGAAGAGCTTCCTTCCGTTCCCGGCGTAAGCATGTTCTTCAACCGAATGTTGGCGAACGTCCCCCTGACCATTATCTCGTGGTTCGCCCTTCTCGATCCGTATGAGTTGAAATCCTCTTTTTTAACGCCCAGCGATATCAGATACCTTCCGGCATCGGATCTCTCGCCGAAGGATCCCGCAGGGGAGATGTGATCGGTAGTGATGGAATCGCCGAGCATCGCGAGGCACCTCGCCCCCTTTATGCTCTTTATGTCTGGGTCATCGAACAGTTCGTCGAAGAAGGGCGGGTTCCGGATATAGGTGGAATCCTCGTCCCACATGAACAGAGGGGAATCCCCGCTGTCGATCTCCTCCCATCTTTTCGTTCCTTTGAAGATGTCTTTGTACTGAGAAGAGAACGTCTTTTCCGTGACGTATTTTTCTGTTATGTCATTGATCTCATCGTCGGTTGGCCATATGTCGTTCAGATATATGTCCTTCCCATTCACCGATGCGATAGGCTCTTTGCTCATATCGATATCCACGCGCCCCGCGATGGCGAAGGCCACCACCAACGGCGGCGAGGCAAGATAGTTCGCTTTCACCAGCGGGTGTATCCTCCCTTCGAAATTCCTGTTGCTTGACGCTATGGCAGCGGCGGCCAGGTCCTTCGATGTTATCTCTTTGGATACTTCATCCGAAAGCGGTCCGCTGTTCCCGATGCATGTCATGCACCCGTATCCGCAGCATTGGAATCCCATCGCGTCGAGATGTTCCTGCAGCCCGGAGTTCTTCAGGTACTCGGTGACCGCCTTGGAACCCGGGGCGAGGGAGGTCTTGACGTATTTTTTCGGTCTCAATCCAAGCTCGTTCGCTTTCTTTGCCACCAGCCCGGCCGCGATCATGACGGAAGGGTTAGCGGTGTTCGTGCAGGATGTTATGGAGGCGATGGCAAGGGAGCCGTCGCCCATATCGTTCCCGGAGGGGATCCTTTGCTCTTTGATGCCAAATTCTTTCAAGACCTCGGAGAACTCTTTTTTCATGTCCTTGAGATCGATGCGGTCCTGCGGCCTCTTATGCCCCGCGAGGCATGGCACTACCGTGGACAGGTCAAGCTCCAGCGTGTCCGTGTACTCCGGCTCTCCGCTGTACCAGAGCATCTGTTCTTTCGCATATGCCTCAACGGCATCGATGTGATCGGGATCCCTGCCAGTCAGCCTAAGATACTCGATGGTCTTCTCATCTATCGGGCAGTATCCCATGGTCGCGCCGTACTCAGGGGCCATATTGGCAATGGTCGACCTGTCCGCCAGGCACAGATTCCGATAGCCCGGTCCGAAGAATTCTACGAATTTTCCGACGACCTTCTTCTTCCTCAGCATCTGAACGACGGTAAGGACAAGATCGGTGGCGTTCACTCCCGGGGATAATTCCCCGGTAAGCCTGAAGCCGATGACCTCAGGCACCTCCATGTAGCTGGGCTGGCCGACCATGACGGCCTCCGCCTCGATCCCT